>MGQW01000039.1 GCA_001798885.1 Deltaproteobacteria bacterium RBG_16_64_85 | reverse complement strand
TGCTGCCGGCTCATCTCCAGGGAGAAGATCGCCACGGGAAGCTTGTGCCGGATCGATGCGCTCTGAGCGATGTTGAGGCAGAAGGCGGTCTTCCCCATGCTGGGACGGGCCGCGATGATGACCATGTCCGATTTCTGGAATCCCGAGGTGAGCTGGTCGAGGTCCCGGAATCCCGACGGGACGCCCGTGATCATCTCCTTCCGCTCGAAGAGCTTCTCGATTTCCTTCATCGACTCCTTGGCCATCTCGGCCATCGTGAAGTACGAGGGCTTGATCTTCTCCTCGGCGATGGCGAAGATCGCCTGTTCCGTCCGGTCGAGGAAGTCGTCGACCTCGGACACTCCATGGAATGCGGTGGTCGTGATCTGCTGGGCGACGGCGATCGTCTTCCGGAGGATGGAGGCGTTCTTGACCAGGCGGGCGTAGTCGGCCACGTTGGCGGTCGTAGGCACGTTCTGGATAAGATCGGAGAGGTAGGCCAGCCCACCGACTTCTCCCTCGACTCCGCGGTCCTGGAGCGCCGAGGAGAGGGTCAGCTGGTCGATCGCCCGGCCCCGGTCGTAGAGCTCGATCATCACGGAGAAGAGCGTCCGGTGGGCGCCCTGGTAGAAATCCTCCGGCCGGAGGATCTCCACAACGGCGTTCATCAGGTCGTTGTTGAGCAGGACGGAGGCGAGCACCCCCTGCTCGGCCGCGAGGTTGTGCGGCGGGACGCGAAGGAGGGAGGCGTCGGCACCGGAAGCGGGCGTCGCGCGCGTACCGTTCATGGGCACCTCCCCTTCCGGACGGTCGTCAGTGCAGCGTCTCGCAAATAGGCTGACGCTGCACTAGGATTCCGCCACCACGCTGACGGAGATCTCGGGATGCAGGTCGGATCCCGCCTTGATCTTCACCTTGTAGTCGCCCAGCTGCTTGATGGGGTCCTGCAGCAGGACCGTCTTCCGGTCGACCGGCACCCCGGCCTTCTCCATCGCTTCCGCGATGTCCCGCGAAGTGATCGCCCCGAACAGCTTCCCTTCCTCCCCCGCCTTGGCGGAAATGGTAAGGGACACCGACGCCAGCTTCTCTGCCAGCGACTCGGCGGTCTTGCGGGTCTTCTTCGCCCGGGCCTCGATCACCCGCCGGTCGTGCTCGAGGGCTTTCAGGTTGCGCACGTTCGCCGGCACGGCCAGCTGCCGGGGGATGAGGTAGTTCCGGCCGAACCCGTCGGCGACCTTGACGATGTCGCCCGCCTTCCCCAGCTTCTCCACGTCTTCGCGCAGGATGACTTTCATCTCCGCCACCCTCCTACCGGACCTGCGTGGCGGTGAACGGGATCAGCGCAACGGCGCGCGCCTTCTTGATCTCCACGGTCAGCTTCCGCTGGTGGGTGGCGCAGGTCCCCGAGATGCGCCGCGGAACGATCTTTCCCCGCTCGGAGACGAACTGTTTGATCATGTAGACGTTCTTGTAATCGAGCTGCAGCTCCTTTTCCGCGCAGAACCGGCAGAATTTCTTGCGGACGTACCGCTTCCTCTGCCCTCCCGGGCCGCTGCCTTCCCGCGGGCTGTTCCGCTGGGATCTCATCGGGGTGCTCATCGTTCCTGCTCCTCCTGGAAGATGTTCGACGTTATCTGCGATCCGGGTTTAAAACGGAATGTCTTCGTCCGGGCTTTCTGCACCCTGCGGCGCCGCGCCGCCCGACCCACCCTCGGCCGCGCTGCTGCCTTTGGGGCTGCCGAGGAACTGGACGCCGTCCGCCACCACTTCGATCTTGCTCCTCTTCGCTCCCTCGGCCTCCCACCGGCGCTGGCGGAGCCGCCCCTCCACCAGGACCGGCCGCCCCTTGGAGAGGTACTCCGCGCAGTTTTCCCCCAGCTTGCCGAAGACGACGATGTCGAAGAACGACACGTCTTCCTTGAGTTCATTGTTCTGCTTGTACCGCGAGTTGACGGCAATGCCGAAGCTCGTCACGGAGAGACCCGAGGGGAGATACCGGATCTCCGGGTCCCGGACGAGATTGCCGGCCAGGATGACGCGGTTGAAGGTGACCATGGGCTCTCCTTTCCTCTACGATGCGGGAGCGGCGGGCGGGGCGCTTCCCGCGGGCGGCGGATCGTCCGAAGTTGCCGGTGCCTCCCCCGCGGACGCGGCCTTCGGCTTCCGTTCGACTTCCACGCGGGAGGTCAGGTGGCGCAGGACCCCGTCGAAGATCTTGATGTTTCGCTCGACCTCCTCCACGACCCCTCGATTGCCGGAGTAGAGGAGAAACGTGTAATACGCGTTGACCTTCTTGTTGATCGGGTAGGCCAGCTTCCGGTTCCCCCAGTCGTCCTGCTTGAGGATTTCCCCCTGGTAGGAAGCGATCACCCCCGCCAGTTTGGCGAGAAACTCCTTGCGCTGCTCTTCCGGAAGTTCGGGGTCGAACAGAATGGCGGTTTCATACGTTTTCGGCATCGTTGTTACGAGCCTCCTTTCGGCTGATCGAGCCCCCGGTCTTTTCGCCGGGAGCAAGGAGTATGTTGCCCCCCGCGGGCCGCGGAGGGGAAGGCATGCGCCTTTGCGTTCCAGCGCGTCATCGCCTTGTCGAAGCCGTCCCGCAGGATGTCGAGAACGGCCTCTCCGGCGGAAGCGACGCCGCCGAGAAAATGGTCCGGGGCTTCCGGCGGCGGGGGAGAGAGAACGAAGTCCGCGGGATCGACCCCCTCCGGGGGGCGCCCGATCCCGATCCGGACCCGCAGGAACGCCGGCGTCCCGAGTTCCTCCTGCAAAGAGCGCAATCCGTTGTGCCCACCCGTCCCGCCGCCTCGCTTGAGCCTCACCTGGCCGGGAGGGAGGTCCAGATCATCGTGGAGGACAATCAGGTCGTTGGGGGACTCCGCGTAGTCCCGGTACACCGGCGCCACCGCGAGGCCGCTCCGGTTCATATACGTTCGCGGCCGTGCCAGAAGGACGACAACGCCTTCCGCGTCGCCGATCCCGCGCTCGAGCTCCCCCTCCCGGACGAACCGTATCCCCAGGGAGCGCGCCAGCAGGTCCACCGCCAGGAATCCCGCGTTGTGGAGCGTCCTGCCGTACCTGCGCCCCGGGTTCCCCAGGCCGACGACCAGGAACTCCGGGCGGGGGCGGCTAGGCTTTCTCCTTCTCCGCAGGTTCCGCAACGCTGGCGCCTTCCACCGCCGCTTCCGCGCCTTCCTCCGGCGCCACGGTGACCACTTCCTCGACCTTCGGCGTGTGGACCGAGGCGATGGTCATCTTCATGTCCTTTTCGACGGGCTGGACGCCCGCGGGGAACACGACGTTCCCCAGGTGCAGCGACTGGCCGATTCCCAGGTGCGCCACGTTGAGTTCGACGAACTCGGGGACGCTATCCGGGGTGCACTCGACCTCGAGGCTGCGGACGACCTGCTCGAGGATGCCCCCCAGCTCGATCCCTGCAGCTTTTCCCCGGAGCTTGAGCGGCACCTCGATCCGGAACTTCCGGCCGTGGGCCACCTCGTAGAAGTCCACGTGGATCACGCGGTCGGTGACGGGATCCGTCTGGACGTCCTTGAGAACCGCGAACGACTCCTTCGCGCCGGCACCGTCCGTGACGCTCACCTTGACGACCACCGTCCCCCGCCGGGCGGTGGCGAGGAATTTCTCCAGTTCGCGGCGCTCGAATTCCAGCGGCCGCGTCTCGATCCCCTTGCCGTATATGACCCCCGGAACCATCCCCTGGACGAGCCGCTTCCGGTTCTTTTCCTTCCCGGTGTGCAGGCGGCGGGCCGCCGCCAGTTCCAACATGGCCATTTCCTCTCTCCTCCTAAACGAACAGCGAACTTACGGAATCCTGGAAATGGATCCTCTTGATGGCCTCTCCCAGAAGGCCGGCCACCGACAGGATCCGAAGCTTCCGGCACGACGCCTTCGCGCCGTGCGGAATGGTGTTGGTGACTACCAGCTCCTCGATCGCGGACTTCTCCAGCCGCTCGATCGCCGGCCCCGAGAGCACGCCGTGGGTGGCCAGGGCATACACCCGCTTCGCCCCTTTCACCCGCAGCGCTTCGGCCGACTGGACCATCGTCCCCGCGGTGTCCACCATGTCGTCGAGCAGGATCGTCGTCCTGCCTTCCACCTCACCGATGATGTTCATCACCTCGCCCACGTTGGGCGCCACGCGGCGCTTGTCGATGATGGCCAGCGTGGTATTCAGCCGCTTTGCGAAGGCCCTCGCCCGCTCCACGCCTCCCGCGTCGGGGGAAACGATGACGATGTCGTCCTTGTAGTTGTTCTTTATATATTCCAGCATCACCGGGGCCGCATAGAGGTGGTCCACCGGGATGTTGAAGAACCCCTGGATCTGGCCGGCGTGCAGGTCCACGGTGAGGATGCGCGACACCCCTGCCGCCGTCAGCAGGTCCGCCACGAGCTTGGCGGAAATCGGCGCGCGGGGAAACACCTTGCGGTCCTGCCGGGCGTACCCGTAATACGGTATGACCGCCGTCACCCGCCTCGCCGATGCGCGCTTGAACGCGTCCATCAGGATCAGCAGCTCCATCAGGTTGTCATTCACCGGCGGGGAGGTCGGCTGCACGATGAAGACGTCCACGCCGCGGACGTTCTCGCGGATCTCCACGTTGATCTCGCCGTCGCTGAACCGCTTGACGTCGGCAGCCCCCAGGGGGACGCAGAGGAACGCGCAGATTTCCTTCGCCAGCTCGACGTGAGCGGTACCCGAGAAAAGCTTGAGCCTGGTCACACCTCTTCCCCTGTTGGGAGAATCCGCAACCCGAAAGAAAGAAATGTTATAACGATCGTCCGCCGCTTGCAAGGGGAAATCGGCCGCAGGGGGAATCGGCCGCACCATATTGGCCTTCCCCAAATGAGGAATCCACTCCCTATTCGGGCAATCGTGAGGCCTCCACGGACGAAGGCGTTGAAATTATTTTCATGCATTTCATAACGTTATAATGCATGTTCGGGTTGGCATGATCCTTGAGGTGATCTTTCCTATTCCACTCCTTGGAGGTGAGGACGATGAAAAGGTTCCTGTCATTGATGGTGGCAGTGGTTTTCGCCGTGACGTGCCTCGGCGCGGCGGTGGCTGCAGAGCAGAAGGCGGCTCCGGCCGCCCCGGAGAAGGCGGCCCCGGCCGCGGATAATACGGTGAAGAAGCCGGCCGCGGATAATACGGTGAAGAAGCCGGAAGCTCCTCCTGCGCCGGCGGCGCCGAAGAAGTAAGCCCCGTACCGGGAGGCAAGAGAAGCGCAAGGGCAGGGGGTTCGCGCCCCCTGCCCTTTTTTTATCGCCGGCCTATTCCGTCAGCGCATCCACCTTCGCGGCCATGATGAAATCGTTCTCGTGCAGGCCGTGGATTTTGTGCGTGTGGAACGAGACGGCGCAATATCCCCACCCGAAGGCGATATCGGGGTGATGCCCTTCCCGCTCCGCCAGCAGGCCGACCTTCCGGACGAACTCCATGGCGGAAGCAAAATCCTTGAAGCGGAATTTGCGCTCGATCCCGGTCGCTCCTTCCGCGAGCGTCCAGCCGGGGGTTTCCGCAAGATATCCGTGCGCCTCCTCCTCCGTCAGGG
>MGQW01000038.1 GCA_001798885.1 Deltaproteobacteria bacterium RBG_16_64_85 | reverse complement strand
GCCAGGGCGGCGCAGTGGACGGCGACGAAGGGCCCTTCCCGCCGGGGGCTCAGATCATGGATCACCCTGGCTATGAGTTCCTTCCCCGTCCCGCTCTGCCCCGTGATGAGCACCGTGGTCGTGGTGGGAGCCACGTCGTTCACCAACTTCCGAACGCGCTCCATTCCCTCGCCAAGGAAAATCGTCTCCACCGAGGGAAACTGCCTGCGCAGCTCTTCCGACAGGAGGGAGATCCTGGTTTCCGCCTCGGCTTCCCGAAGGACACGCCCGATGACATGGCGCAATTCATCAGGGTCGCGGAACGGCTTGGTGAGGTAATCGGAGGCCCCCGACTTCATCGCATCTACGGCACTACCGATCGAGCCGAACGCCGTGATGACGATCCAACGGGATTCCGGCCGGACCTTCTTCCCTTCCCGCATCAGTTCCAATCCCGATATGTCGGGCATTCGCAGATCGGTCACGACGAGATCGAAATCCGCTTTTCCGAGGTGAGTCAGTCCCTCGTTTCCGTTCCTCGCCTCCTCCACCCTGTACCCTTCTTCCCCGAGAACGGTAGCAAGAAAGGAACGCATCAATTCGTCGTCGTCGACGATCAGGATCGCCTTTGACATCTCGCGGTCACTCCGCTTTCGGCAGACGGATCGTAAGAACGGCTCCGCCGCCTTCCCGATTGGTAAGCTCGATTTCCCCTTTCATCCCCTCGATCACCTTTTTCGAGTAAGCCAGCCCTAATCCCGTGCCATCCACCTTGGTGGTGAAAAACGGGGTGAACAGGCGGGGCAACTCCGCCTCGGGGATTCCCGGACCTTCGTCTTCGATCCGGATCGTGACCTGGCGATCTTCGGGTTGGGCGGAGATCCTCAAGTTTCCCCGGTCCCCCATCGCCTGGATCGCGTTCCGGATGCCATTTGCGAGAACGCGGTGCAGTTTCCCGGGATCGACCGTCACGCAGGCACCATCCGCGGTATCGAACTCGACCTTACCCGTCCACCCCGATGCCCCGATGACGACCGACTCATGAAGGATGGCGTCAATATCCACGGGTTCAACAGAGTAGTTCTCTTCCCGGGAAAACGCGAGGAGATCGTTCACGAGCGCCTCGATCCGCTCCGTGCCCTGGAGAACGATCGCAAGCGCCTTCTTCCGGGGGTCCGCCTCCTCGACCTTCTCGTCCACCCATTGGGTGTACCCTTTGATGCTCCCCAAGGCGTTCCGGATCTCGTGGGCGAGCGTAGAGGTCATCTGTCCGATCAGGACCAGGTGTTCCCTCCGGTCCGCCTCGGCCTGAAGCCGAAGGTGGCGTGTCAACACCCGCTCCAATGCAATCCCGACCCCCCACAAAAGAAAAAGGACGGCACCCACCGTCCACCACATCTTGCGGGCATCGGAGAGAATGCGATCCGCCTGGGCAACATGAAGGACGAGACGCAGGATCTCGACCTTTCCGTCCGGGCCGTGGAGGAGGTAGTTGAATTCGTAGGCAGGGAGGCCGGTACCGAGCGTGACCCTCCGTCCGTAGGTCTTTCCCGACCGCAGCCATTCCCCCAGTTCCGCCTCGTGAATCCTGGTGCCTGCCAATCCCGGGTTCGTATGGAAAAGGATCGTCCCGTCCTTCCTCGCGATCATCGCATAGGCCACGACGCGATCGCTTAGGACATTCCGGATCTCTCCTTCCGCCTGGTTCCATCCCGCCCGCAGGGCACCTTCCGCGGAGGTGGAGAGGGCCAAAGCCGTGCTCTCCAGGGAACTTTCCGCAAGGGTTTGCGCGGTTCGGGAGTTCAGCGCCGTGGCGTAAAGAATGGCGGCCGAGGACAGCAACAAAAACAAAAAGAGGATCGCCCTCAAGACACCAGTAAGAGAGGGGCGTTTCATCCTCACCTCCAATGGGTTTCTCTCATAGTACCGCCGGGAGGCCACCATCCTTGCGAGGACGTGAAAAACCAGGAGGGACCGCCTTGCTGGCGGCCTCTCCTGGTTTCCCGGAGCTCCGCGTTACGGAGTGTCGATTCCGACCCGGTGGATTCTCCCGCCGATTTCGACTTTCGGCGTCTGGTCCCCGGAGATGGATTCTTTCTTCACCGAATTCGCATCCCGGTTCAGATTCCCCGTCTCCGAAGCCTTGTGATACCCCCTATCCCAGACCTTCGGCAAAACCGACTTCTCCGGCTCCGCTGCAACTACCCAACCGCTCATCGCAAGGATAACAACCGCCGCGACGACCGCCGCCAACCCCGTGCGTTTTTTCATCTTCCCGACTTCCTGTGGTTTGTGTTGGGAAACGTTGTGTCCTCGGAGCTGGAATCAGCAGGAGGCGTGCCAATCCCTGCGACCGGCTGATCCCAGGATTTTCCACAGGTTAGGTGATATCCCCGGCGTCTGAGCTTTCCTCGCTTCGAGAGTATTCTTTAATTCGCCCGAGAATATTCTTCATGGAACTCTCGGATCGCTATTCCACGTTGTGCGTAAACGTCGCAGACCCATTCTTGTCCCCCGAACCTCCCTTTGAACGTGTATTTGCCCGGCTTGGGCAGGTTGACGTCGGCCCCGAAATGGCTCTCCATCGCCATGAAGTCCGTTTTCTCCTTCTTCTTGTCCGGTCCGACGACCGTCACCGAACCCTTCCCCACGGTCATGGGCTTCTTCGTCATGGGGTCGGTCAGCCCGAAGGCGATGTGGTGGCTCTTCATCATCCCTTCCATCTTCATCCCGGAAGCCTTCGCCTTCTCCATGTGGGTTTTCATGTCCACTAGGCGCGCCTCGCACTGCCACGGACCGAGATTCCCGCCGAAAATCTTGTCGCCCATCTTCCCATGCTCCTCCATCTTCATCCCGGGCATCGCGCCGGGTCCCTTCTCCCCGGCGATGCCTGCCAGCGGAAAGGCAAGAAATGCCAGAATGGTCGCACATACCCAAAAATACTTCATCTTCATCGTCTTGTCCCTCCTTCTGGTATTTGGATCGAGGCAATCCCCCGTCTCACAGCCAAACGCCAACAGCAAGTGATGCACGACTCATTCGATTGCCGCGTCAATCTCGTGTTACTTCCCTCGGATTCCATTCGGTCTCTTCGCTCCACCTCCTTCCTTTTCCGTCGCGCCCAGCCAGCCGGATACGGTAGGCGCTCTTCGCACCGAAAGCGATTTTCGGCAGAGCGAGAACGCTTGGAGCGATCAACTGTCGAATTTCCTTTTCATCCTTCAGGAAAAAGCAAGGGCGATGCCACGATGAGGTGTCTTTGGCAACCCATCGAAGATAAAGCCAAAACCTTGGTCAGGGGTCATCGCCAGGCCTTTAGAAGGTGAAGCGGCAGCGCAATCTTTACGGAGGGACGCGTAAGATCTGCACTCCGCTTAAAACCCGTAATCTTTGACCAATAAAAGTGGTTCCTGCCCATTATCTGTTGAATGCGGCCCAGGTTGTAGGCGGGTTCGCCGCCCGCGACATCAAGAAGGAACAGGATGAAATCATCAGACGGCATCTGGAGGCGATGCGAAACGAGGCGATGCGGATCGAGGGCGTGGTCAAATCCTTTCTATCCCTCGAATCCGTCAAGAGCCATCGATTTCTCAAAGACGGCGAAACCGCGATGATTGACATTCAGACGGAACTCCAAGGAAAGCTGGAGGAATTGAAGCGGAGACAAACGTAACGTGCTGGACAGAGAGGTCAGGCCTCTCTCAAGGTCACCCCATACCGGGAAGCCGTCTCCTCCCAATTGCGGAATGGAACCGCAAGGAACGCATCGACAACGGCGGGATCGAAATGGGTCCCGCTCTCCTTCGTGATGAACTCCGCCGCTTCTTGGTAGGATAATGCCGCCCTGTAAGGCCGGTCCGTCGTCAGGGCATCGAAGACGTCCGCCACGGCAAAGATCCGCGCTCCGCGCGGGATCTCCGCTCCCACAAGCCCTTTCGGATACCCGCTTCCGTCGTATCTCTCGTGATGGGCAAGGACGATCTCGCGGGCGCCGGCAAGAAACGGGATCCGGTCGATGAGCGTTGCGCCGAGTTCGGGGTGCCGCCGGATCTCTCTCCATTCCTCCTCGGTCAGTTCCCCTTGCTTTAGGAGCACATGATCCGGTACCCCGATCTTTCCCACGTCGTGGAGGAGTGCGCCGATGGCGATGTTCAAGAGAGCTGCCTCGTCTTTCAATCTCATCCTGCGCGTCAGCAGCATCGTGTATTCCCGGACCCGGCGGGAATGAAGGGCGGTCTCGTGCTCGCGAAGGTCGAGTGAGGAGGCAAGCGCCGAGAGCGTCTCCTCGTGCGCCACGCGCTCCTGCTCCAGCGCGAACCGTTCCCGGTGGAACAGGAACGACGAGGCGACGGCGATCACCCAGAAGCTTGCGATCTCCCCGACCTGGTCGGCTTGGCGCATGAGGTCTCCGCTCCAATCCCTGAGGATGTGGACCAGGAAGAGAAAACTGACGGCCAAGGCGGTCGCAAGCGTCCCGCGTATTCCCAGGAAGGCCGCCGCTATCAGGATGGGGACATAGTAGAGCTTCTGGTAAAAAAGATGGAGCCAGTGCCACGCGTGCGGGCCGGCGGGTGTCAGGAAGTGAAGGAGGGAAACAGCCGCCGTAGCGACAACGACCAGGAGGATCTTCCCCCGGGAAGTCCCCAGGCGGGCGGCAACCGTTCTTTCCTCTGGCTCGGGCATGGGGGCCTCCACCTCGCCTCCGTTGTCATTGTTTCCCCGTTGCGATATCTCCCCCCCGAGAGGCAACGATAAGGGGCCGCTCGAGGCGGCCCCTTATCGCATCCCTAAAGATGAATGTATCAATTTACCGTGTACGAGAAAGTCGCGGAACCTGTCTTGCCACCCGACTCTACTTCCGTCTTGAATGTGTACTTCCCCGGCTTGGGCAGATTGACGTCGGCCCCGAAATGTCCCTCCATCACCATGAAGTCCGACTTCTCCTCCTTCCGGTCCGGCCCGATAACCGTCACGCTGCCCTTCCCCTCCGTGACGGGCTTCTTCGTCTTGGGGTCGGTCAGATCGAAGGCGACGTGGTGGCTTTTCATCATCATCCCCTCCATCTTCATGCCGGAGGCCTTGGCCTTCTCCATGTGGGCCTTCATGTCCATCAGTCGCGCCTCTCCCTGCCACGGGCCGATCTGCCCGCCGAAGACCTTGTCGCCCATCTTCCCATGCTCTTCCATCTTCATCCCGGGCATCGCACCGTGACCGGTCTCCCCGGTCTTCATCCCGGGCATCGCGCCGTGACCCTTCTCCGCAGCGACCCCCGCCAGCGGAAACGCCAGAAACGCCAGAAGAACCGCACACATCGCAAAACGATTCAAGTCCATCTTTTTCTCCTCCCTGTCGGTATTGAACTCCCCTTCCGTCCGTTTCGTCCCTCCCTTGAGAAGAGACGGCGGAAAAGACGGTTTCATTCGGTCATACGCCTTACGCCTTCGCAGGCAGCGCGTTCAGCTTGAGCTCCCGCGCCTTCCAGAGCTTGTAGATCGCCGGGTACACCAGGAGCTCCAGGAGGAACGATGTGCCCAAGCCTCCCAGCATCGGGGCGGCGATACGTTTCATGACGTCCGCTCCCGCCGAGGTGGACCACATGATGGGCAACAGCCCCATGAACGCCGCAGCGACAACCATGAACTTCGGGCGGACGCGCTTGACGGCCCCGTGGATGATGGACTCGTCCAGCTCCGCGACGTTCCGGAGGAGCCCCTTCCTTTTCGCATCTTCATGGGAAAGGTCCAGAAAGAGGAGCATGAAGACCCCGGTCTCGGCGTCCAGGCCCAGGAGGGCGATCATCCCCACCCAGGCGGCGATGGAAACGTTGTAGTCCAGCACGTAGAAGAGCCAGATGGCGCCGATGGCCGAGAAGGGGACGGCGAGCATGACGACCGAGGCCTTGAAGGCGCTCCGGGTATTCATGTAGAGGAGCACGAAGATCAGGGCCAATGTCACCGGCACGACGAATTTCAGCCGTTCGCGCACCCGGAGCATGTTCTCGTACTGACCGCTCCACTGGAGCACGTAGCCGGTCTTGAGCGGGACCTTCTGCTCCACGGCCGCCTTGGCCTCCTCCACGTAGCCTCCCACGTCCCGGCCGGCGATATCCACGTACACGTACCCGGCCAGGAACCCGTTCTCGTCCCGGATCATGGCGGGACCCTGGACGAGCTTGATGTCCGCGAGCTGGGCGAGGGGAACCTGGGCCCCCATCGGGGTGGGCACGGAAACCAGGACCCGCCCCAGACGGTCGACGTCCTCCCGGAGCTCCCGGGGGTAGCGCAGGTTCACGGGGTAACGCTCCCGGCCCTCGACGGTGGTGGTGATGTTCTCGCCCCCGATGGCGCTCATGATCACGTCCTGGACCCGCTCGATCGTGAGCCCATAGCGGGCCAGCTGGTCGCGCTTAGGCTCGAAGTCCACGAAGTAGCCTCCCGTGACGCGCTCAGCGAATACACTGCGTGTCCCCCGGATGGGCTTGAGGACGTGTTCCAGGTGCTCCCCGATCCGCTGGATTTCCCCGAGGTCGCTCCCGTAGATCTTGATCCCGATGGGCGTGCGAACTCCGGTCGTGAGCATGTCGATCCGGGCCTTGATGGGCATGGTCCACGCGTTCGTGACCCCGGGGAACCGCACGGCGCCGTCCATCCTGTCCACGAGCTCGTCCCAGGAGATGTGATCGGGCCAGATGGGCCGGAAGAGGGGCTTGAGCCAGCCGGGAGCCCAGGAGGAGAACCAGCGCTCCTTCGGGCTCCATTGGCTCTCCGGCTTCAAGACCACCGTGGTCTCCATCATGGAGAAGGGCGCTGGATCGGTGGAGGTGTCGGCGCGTCCCGCCTTGCCGAAAACTCGATCGACCTCGGGAAAACTCTTCAAGACCCTGTCCTGCCGCTCCAGGAGATCCTGGGCCTGGGCCACCGAGAGCCCTGGGAGGGTCGTGGGCATATAGAGCATGGTGCCCTCGTTCAAGGGCGGCATGAACTCGCCTCCGAGCTTCAAATAGATGGGGATGCTCAAGGCGAACAGGGCCACGGAGACCGCGATGACGGTCTTCGGGCGGCGCAGCACGAACCGGCAGGCCGGCTCGTACACCTTCAGGATCGCGAGGGAAATTGGGTGCTTCTCCTCGGCATAGTACGTGCCCACCGCAGCGCGCGTGGCAAGCTTCGCGAGGAACTTCGGCCGGAAGGTGAACGGTTCGATCCGCGCGAACATCATGCGCGTAGCCGGGTTCAGGGTGACCGCCAGAACCGCGGCCAGCGCCATGGCCAGGTTCTTGGAGTAGGCCAGGGGCTTGAACAGCCTTCCTTCCTGGTCCACCAGCGCAAAGACCGGGAGAAAGGCCACGGCGATGACAAGGAGCGAGAAGAAGACGGAAGGTCCCACCTCCTTCAATGCCTCCAGCCGCACCTGGTGGAAGTCCCCTTGCCGGCCTTCGGCCTGCCATTGGTAGATCTTGTTGTAGGCGTTCTCCACCTCGATGATCGCCCCGTCCACGATCACGCCGATCGAGATGGCGATGCCGGCCAGGCTCATGATGTTGACCGTGACCCCCATGTAGTACAGCGGGATGAACGAGAGAAGCACGGACACGGGGATCGTGATGATCGCCACGAGCGCCGACGGAACGTGCCACAAGAAAACCAGGATCACCAGGGACACGATGATCATTTGCAACACGAGCTCGTGCTTGAGCGTCCCGATCGCCCGGTGGATGAGGTCCGAGCGGTCGTAGGTCGTGACGAACTCCACCCCCTTGGGAAGCGAGGGGCCAAGCTCCGAAAGCTTCTCCTTGACCCGGTCGATCACGTTCAGGGCGTTCTCCCCGTGGCGCATCACCACGATCCCGCCCACATGATCCCCGATGCCGTCCAGATCGGAGATGCCGCGGCGGATCTCCGGCCCCAGGGACACCCGGGCGATGTCCTTGAGGAGTACGGGAACGCCGCCGGAACCGGTTTTCACCACGACCTTCTCGAGGTCTTCCGGCCTTTTCGTGTAGCCCCGTCCCCGGACCATGAACTCCGCGCCGGCGAACTCGATGAGCCGGCCGCCGACCTCGTTGTTGGACATGCGTATGGCCTCGGAGACCATGTTGAGCGGGATCCCGTAGGCCGCCAGCCGGTTCGGGTCCACCGTGACCTGGTATTGTTTCTGGAATCCCCCGATGGAAGCCACCTCGGCCACGCCGGGGACGGACTGGATGGCGTAGCGCAGCGTCCAGTCCTGGTACGAGCGGAGCTGATCCAGGGAATGGGTGCCCGACCGGTCCACCAGGGCGTACTGGAAGACCCACCCGACGCCCGTGGCGTCGGGCCCGAGCTCGGTCTGAACCCCTTTTGGAAGGCGGGACTGGATCTTGGACAGATACTCCAGCACCCGGGAGCGTGCCCAGTAGATATCCGTCCCGTCCTGGAAGATCACGTAGACGTAGGAGAAGCCGAAGTCCGAGAACCCCCGGATGGCCTTGACGTTCGGAGCGCCCAGGAGCGCCGTCACGATCGGGTAGGTGACCTGGTCCTCGATGATGTCGGGAGACCGGTCCCACCTCGAATACACGATCACCTGGGTGTCCGAGAGATCGGGGAGGGCGTCGAGGCGGATCTCCTTGAGCGTGTACACAGCCAGGACGCAGGCCGCCACCACGGCCAGCAGGGTCAGGTAGCGGTTGACCGCGCAAAAACCTATGACCCGCTGGATGAAGGTTTCCTTTGCTTGTTCGCCGGGTGTCCCGGCGCCGTGCGGCATCACTGCCCGCCTCCGTGGCCGACATGGCCCTGCGACGAGGGCTTTCCCTGGGACGGGGGCTGGTCCTGCGACGGCGGCGGAGGCGTTCCGCCTCCCTTCATTCCGGTGAGGGCAGCCTTAAGCCTCGATTCGGAGTCGAGGAGGAAGTTCGCCCGCACCGCGACCCGTTCGCCCTCCTTGACGCCGGAGAGGATCTGCGCCTTCCCCTCGCCTCGGACGCCCACCTTCACTTCCCGGGGCTCGAGGCTCCCCCCCCCGAGGTCCACGAAGACCATCTGCCGGACGCCCGTCTCGATCAGGGCCGAATCGGGGATCACCACGCCGGTCGCGGAGTCCAACTCCAGGAAAACGTCGGCGTACATCTGGGGCTTCAAGCGGAGCCCGGGATTCGGAAACTCGAAACGCACCTTGAGCGTGCGGCTCTCGGGCGACAGGGTGGGATAGACGTAGGCGACCCTTCCCTTCAGCCGAAGACCGGGGTCGTAGGCGGGAGCAAGGTTCGCTTCCTGACCCAGGCGCACTGCCCTTGCCTCGTACTCGTAGAGGTCCGCTTCGATCCAGATCCGCGAAAGGTCGGTCACGGTGAAGAGCTCCATGCCGGGCATGACCCTCGTTCCCTCGAAGACTTCCTTCACCGTGACGTAGCCCGACACCGGGGCATCGAGCGTCACGGTACGCCGGGGGTTCTTCGTCCTCTCGAGCTCGGCGATAAAGCTCTGCGGCACGTCAAAAAGCTCGAGCCGCCGCCGGGACGACTGGACGAGCTCCGCCGCCATCTCCCTCTCCTCGGGGTAGGGATTCTCCTTCATCCGGTTGTGCATCTCGATGGCAAGCAGGTACTCCCGCTGGCTGGCCACCAGCTCGGGCGAGTAGAGGTCCAGGAGCGGCTGGCCCTTCGCCACCACCTGTCCGGTAAAATTAACGTGGAGTTTTTCGATCCAACCCTCGATCTTGGTCTGCACGCGCCGTACGCGCGTCTCGTCGGGAACGACGTTTCCCACCGCCCGTACCGAGCGGCTGATCTTCTCGCGCACCGCCGGGGCGGTTTGGACTCCGGCCAGGCGGAGGCTCTCAACACCCACCTTGATTGTGGAGTACCCCGCCACGGCGCTCCCTCCACCTCCGACTTCGTCCTCGTAGACCGGGACGTAATCCATGCCCATCTCGTCCTTGGCCGGGACGGGCGAGGTGACGCCCGGCTTCATGGGATGGCGGTAGAAAAGAAGCTTCCGCTCGCCCTTCCCCGCGCCCCCGCCCTGGGCGGCGCCAGCGGCCGCGGCTTCCGGGGCGGCATCTTCGATCTTGGTGAGTGTCATCCCGCAGATGGGGCATTTCCCGGGCTTGTCGGAGATGATGAAGGGGTGCATGCCGCAGGTGTACTTCGCCTTCCCCTGGGCGACCTTTGCGGCGTTGTCCGCCGGGTGAGGGTGCAGCAGGGAGTGAAACGCGGGAACCTTGAAGAAGGCCAGCGCCCCCGCGCCGAGGAGGACCAGCACCGAAGCCGCGATGACGATGATGCGCAACTTCTTTTTCTTCGACGATTCAGGCGGAGGGATGTTTCCCTCCGGGGGCTGTCCCGGAGCCTCCCCCTCGGGCGCAACCACCCCCTCGATTTCGGGGGTGGCCCCTTCCTTCCTTTCTTCGCTCATCTTCCGTCTCCGTGTCGCTTCGATTTCGAATCCAGCGTTCCTCTATCAGTTCAGGTCTTTCCCCACAACCGCTCCCAGCCTCGCCTTTTCCACGGTCAGGTCTCCCACCGTCTCGTGGTAATCCTTCCGGAAGGAGAGGATGTTCTTGATCGTATCCAGCAGCGTCGGAAAGTCGACCTTTCCGACGCGATAGGCTGCCAGGGCCGTCTCAAAGTTCGTTTCGGCGTGAGGAATGATCGTCGTCCGGAAGAGCGCGGCCACGGAGGAGCGGCTTTCGATCGTTGCCAGCGATTTCCCGATCGCGTTGGCCGCCTCGAGGTCCAGGTTGGCCAGCTCGCGCCGGGCCATCTCCCGTTCCGCCGTCATCTCCTGGACGAGGGGATCGAGCTTCTCCTTCCTCCATATCGGAAGGTTCATGAGCACCATCGAGGAGAACATGTCGGGGCGCCCGGTCCCGTCCGGCGTCGCGTCTCGCTGCATGTAGGAGGCGGACACCTCGAAGTCCGGGTAATATTCCTTCTTCGCCACTCCGATGGAGGCCTCCCCCCGGAGAACGCGCGCCTGGATCGATTTCCTCGACGGCCGCTCCTCCCTGTACATCGCCATCAGATCTCCCGTGCCGTACGGCAAAGTGAACTCGCGGAGATGCTCGATTTCGGGGACCGGCATATCGGGAGGCAGGGCGGCAAGCGTGTTGAGGCGAATGGAAAGGACCTTCTCCTTGTTCTCCAGGACAAGGAGCATCTCCCGCATCTTCTCGTACTCCACCTGCCCCCGGTGGACGTCCGCCTGGGTCACCCGTCCCACGGCGTACATCTCCTGGGAAACCGCCACGATCTCCCGAAGGATCTCCCGGGTCCGGCGGACCACCTCCGCCTGCCTGCGAACGGAAGAGAGATCGGCATAGGCCATCTCGATCTCGGCCCGCAGCATGTTCCGCATCTCCTGCAGGTCGAACTCGGTCTGCTCCTTCTCCCGCGTCGCCACCTCCGTCCGGAGCTTCAATTTGCCGGGGTAGGGAAACATCTGCGACAAGCCGATCTCCTTCCCCGTCATGTCCTCCTCCCGGAAGGACCAGCTCTTCACCGGCACGTTGGTGATCCCGACCCACCCCTTCGGGTCGTCCAGGGCGCCGGCGCGGATCGCGGCGTTCTCCTTCATCCGGATCCGCTCCTGCATCGCGGCGAGGGAAGGATTCTTCGACAGGGCCGCCTCGATATAGAAGGAAACGGGACGAGGCGCTTCCTCCGCGCCGGCGTGCCCCCATGGAACGAGGAGGCTCAAGAACAGCGGTAAAATCCGCTTGCAGATATGGGAGGCGTCGATTCTCCTCAGGTTCTTTCCGAGATCCATTCTACCGTCGTCCTTTCCCGACCCGGCAAGCCGCCACTGTCTTCTCCTGAAAATAAAAAAAAAACGCCGAAACCAATAAAATCATTAACGGTTTTTATTATACTGCAATATTCTATATCATGGCGCATCCATCCCGGCGCGCCCTTCCGTCCCCTGCTCCGCCCCGTTCTCCTTGTCGCCTTCGGCCTGTCCATCGGCCGGATCTTGCTTCGAATCGTGGTGGTTGGTGGAAACCGTCTCGGTTTTCCCGTGCTTCCCCCCGTGCATCCCCATCATGTGAAAATTTCCCGTCGCCAGCCATACCACGATCCCGCCCACAACCATCGCCCCCATCAGGACGAGCATTACCGCCTGACCGCCATTCTTCCGTAGCATCATCTTCCTCCTTCGAGAAACCGCCGGAAATCCCGGGTCAAACCCGGATGAGCCGAATGCCTTACCTGTTTCCCGGGATCGGACAGCAGTCGCTCCCCTGCCCGCATCCTCCCGACACCGCCGCCGCTCCCGGAAACCGAAAAGAGCCGCCGAGCAGCAGCGTCGCCGTCACGGAAAGGACGATCGCCGCGATGATGGAGATCACCCATGCCCTCCAAGTGGGCGCCGGTCGACCGGAAATATCCTTCAACTCTTCCTCCGCCCGGGGGACGCGTTCGTCGAAGAATCCCCCCGTTGTCCGTCGGAACTGTTCTTCTCTCTCCATCGGTTCCTTCCCCTTCCCTCTCGTCGACGCGATTCCTTCTGTACCTGCCCTCACAACGCCTGGTACGGGGCCATGAGGGGATCGTCTTTCGCAACCAGGCCGTCCTGAAGGCGGATCGCCCTCGTGGCCCGGAAGAGGTTCGCCCGGTTGTGCGTGACCATGAGCACCGTCTTCCCCCTTTTGTGCAAACCGGAAAACAGGTCCAGGATCTGCTCCCCGGTGGAGGAGTCGAGGTTCCCCGTCGGCTCGTCGGCGAGCAGGACCGGGGGATCGTGCACCAGCGCGCGGGCGATCGCCACCCGCTGGCATTCGCCGCCGGAGAGTTCCGAAGGAAGCCTCTCCTCCTTCCCCGAAAGCCCCACCGAGGTGAGCAGCTCATTCGCGCGCCCCGCCTTCTCCCGGGCGCTCGTCCGCAGTGGGGACATCGGCACCATGACGTTTTCCCTGGCTGTCAGGTAAGGCAGGAGATGGTACGCCTGGAAGATGAACCCGATCGTCTCCCTTCGGAAATCGGCCAGCCGGTCCGCGGAGAGGGAGGACAGATCCACGCCCTTCATGAGGACGGCGCCGGAGGACGGGACCTGGAGACCTCCCAGGATCGTAAGCAGGGTGCTCTTTCCGGCCCCCGACTCTCCCGTGATCACCACGTACTCGCCCGCCTCGATGGAGAGGGAGACATCGCGAAGCGCGACCGCTCTCGTGCCGTTGTTGCCGTAAAGCATCGAAACATTTTCCAGCCGGATGAAAGCTGCCATGGATTCTCCCTCGTGATTACAAACTGCGTATGGCTTCCGTCGGCGAGAGCGCCGCGGCCCGCCGCGCCGGCGGAATCGTGCCGAAGAGCCCCAATCCCATTCCGAGGGCCACCCCCAGAAGCGCCGGCGACGAAGCGACCCCGGCCTGCTCGACGCCGAAATGGGGAGCGACGAGCAGGGCGGCGGCAAGACCCGCAAGCGCTCCGGATGCCGAGGAAAGGAGGGAAATCCACCCCGTTTCCCAGAACAGGAGGGAGAGGATCGCCTTTCTCCGGAACCCCACCGCCCGCAGGACCCCGATCTCCTTCGTCCGCTCCTGTACGCTGCCCATCACGGTGACGAACACCATCAATCCGCCGATCGCCAGGACGATGGAGGACACGCCGATCCCGAGGCGGCGGAACTGGTCCACCGCGGCCTTGCGGCTCTCCACCACCTGCCGGATCGCCGAAACCCTTGCGCCGGGAAGCGCTCCCCCTATCTGCGCCACGATGTCCTCCACCGGGCAGTCCTTACAGAGCGCCGCTACTTCGAAAAAGGTCACTCCCCCGGGATTCCTGCCCAGGGACTGGACGTCGCCCAGTGCCGCGATCACCATCCCGTCTTCCTTTTCGCCGGTGGGATGAAGGACGCCGGTCACGCGGAACGTCCTGCCGCCGGAGACGACGGTTCCGCCGGGCCCTTTGTCCAGGGCAGCCGCGGCCTCGGAGCCGAGGAGGATCTCCCCCTTCTCCCGGATCGGACTCCCGGAAATCTTCCACCACGGCCGCGCCGCCGCGATCTCCATCGCCGGAATGCCCATCCACACGATGTTCTTCCCCGAGGCGTCCGCCGCCGCAAGGAAGAACGGGACGACCGAGCGGAGGCGCTCTTTCATTTCGATCCCACGGATCGCCTTCTCATCCGCCGCCGTCAGGCGGGAATGCGCCACCTGCGTGCCGCCAAGGGAAATGTCCCCAAAGCCAAGCGTGAGTTGTTCCGTGCGGGGGGTAATCAGGATGTTGGCGCCGAACCGGTCCAGCTTGTCCTGCACCGCCTGCTCCATCTGCGCGGTGAGCGAGGCGAGGGCGACGAACGTCCCGATCCCGAGGAAGATCCCCAGCCCCGTGAACACCGCCCGCGACTTGCGGCGAAATAGGTTCTTCCATGCCAGCTTCCGGATGTTCATCGCGCAGCCCCCACCCCTATGATCGATTGCCGGGAAAGTAATTCTTCCCGGCTGCGATGTCGCCCTTCTGGATCACCAGGTACTGGCCTTCCACCTTGCGCGCCAGTGGATGGGGGTTGCACCCTCCCTTGATTTCCTCGATCCGCTCCGGGTGGAACGCCACCTCGCATTTGTTGCACACGATCCGGTCTCCCTCCTGGCGATACCCAAGATTTGACTGGAAGCAGCCGTTGCACGCGTCGAAGACGGCGCGATACGCGTCGTCGGAACTTTTCAGTGCGAAATAATAAAGCTGCCGTCCATCGACCTCTTGCTGGAGAAAGAGCGCCTTCCCCGAATCGAGCGCCTTGAGGGGGATCTTCACCGCATCCGCGGTCTCGACGACGCCGGCCGACTTTGCGATCTCCACGGGGGATTTCTTTAAGATGCCGTCGAGCCATCCCACTTGTGCGATGGCGGCAACCCCGGCGAAGAGAAGAATCGCCACGACAATCCCCACCCGGATTCTCCTCTCCTGTCTCCTGATTTTTTCCATTTCCATGGGTCCTCCCGGATCATGAAGTTGGCACATATGCAGCACCATCCGTGCCAAGTGATACGAAAAACGAAATGCATCTATCAATTCAAAGGTTACCGATAAGAACCGGATCCCGGCAGGTTTCAGGAATCTTCTCATCAGAGAATAGTCTCTCCCGGTTACAGAGAATTCTTCAACTCCCGCTCGCCTCCTGTGGTCTCCTGTTGGTGAGAGGGCCGTAACTTTCGGATATTCAACGATTTTCTTTTTTTCGCCAACCGTGGCATGACCGTTGCTCTTTCCGATGTTGGGGGTCAGCTTTTTCGGGATGTGAAAAGGAATTACTCCGAAGGAAGAGTAGGGCATTGCCATGAAGAAAGCGATATGGACAGGGAATGCGCTGCTTGGGCTAATTATTGTGGTGACTGTCGGCGTATCGACGACGGAAGCGAAGACAAACAGGTTCGCCGCCTGGATGGGAGAAAAGATTTTCGACGGAAGAACGCGACCGCGGCATTCCGAGGCGAGATTGGTGGACCCCAAGGCCCAGGTGGAAGAGGCCAGGGCAGCCGGGAAGATCCCAGGTGTCGCTTCCGGGGCCTACCACTTCGTCTTCTACGTGGCCCAACCCCGGCCCAAGACGCCGATCCTTCTCCAGGATGGAAGTGGAACCGTGACGGTTACCGGGCCGGACAAAAAGAAGGTTACGAAGAATCTGACCCGCAAGGACGGGCACTTCGGTGCCGACATCGCCTTGAATAAGCCCGGCGAATATCGGTTCACAGTCGACATCGAAGCAGGGGGCACCAAGGGGACAACGACGTTTGCCCATGCAGTCAAATAAAGATGTCCACTTGGTCTTTAGTCGCAGGGCCGCAGGAAAGAGGATCCTGGGCGAGAGGAGCCTGTGTCATGAAAAGGATGATCCGATATCGGCTTTTGGCCGTGGTCGGCCTTGCCTTGGCTGGCTGCGCCTCGAACGCCTCAAGGGCAGAACTGATCAAGGACAGATCGGAGTCGAACAGGAAGGATGTCTTTATCGAAGTTAACGAGAAGGGAGTTGTTCCCAAGGCGTATGCGGATCTTGTAATCGAGGCGTCTATCAAGACCCACGCCGAGGGCTACTACCTGTTCGAACCTAGAGACTCCCTGCACGGCAAGCCGGATTACCCGTTTCTTTTAAACATCGACGGGCAGGCTGTTATCTGGAAGATCGACGGGCGGGAGGAAACGGCACCCCGCTACACCCCAAGCGGCGAGAAAAATCCGGAAGGGGGCACTGGTATAAAATACCTCCTCCGTAAAAAGGTGCGGCTTGCACCCGGTTCTCACAGGGTGTCCTCCGGACTTCCGGGAGAGAGTTACATCAGTGAGTTTGCCATCACCTTGAAGGAGGAAAGGACGTATGTCCTTGCCTTCGAGCCGGTTTATCGGTGGCAAGGCAAGAAACGGTCGCTCCTGTTCACGGGCGGCCTCAGGAGGTACGAAAGGTCGTTCACGGAGATCCACCCGGAGTGATACGCCTCCAGGCCATCAGTCCTGAAGGCAGAGGGAAAAGATGAAAGTTGCCGGACAAGACGGGAAGCGGTTCCATGATCTTGGGGACACCCTGCATCTTAGGACTATGGCACAAGGGGGAGGGATGGGGCAGCTGTACACCTGTCCGATGCATCCAGAGATCCGCCAGGACTCCCCGGGAAACTGCCCTATCTGTGGGATGCCCCTCGAGCCCAGGACGGCCACTGTCGACTGGGATTGGCCGTCTGCTTCGGCATTGTTCATCGGCACGGCGGGACGATTGACTTTCACGGCGAACCGGGCTCCGGAACGACGTTCCGGGTACGGCTCCCGTTCGCCAGGAACAGCGACCAGAGAGTGAAGGAGAGCCCTCTGCATGGATAAGCATATTCTGGTGGTCGATGATGACGAAGTGGTCCTCGGGGCGGTGTGCAAGGCATTGCGGCCGGACCACTATGCGATCGATACCGCGCAGAGTGCGGACGAAGCCCTGAAGCTGCTTTCGGAATCTTCCTACGGGCTCGTGATCACCGACTTGATGATGCCCGGCATGGATGGCCTGGAACTGCTGCGGCGCATCCAGGACATGGGAGCGAAGTCGGAAACCATCATGATCACCGGGTACCCTACGATTCAAACCGCGCTT
>MGQW01000037.1:6354-7295 GCA_001798885.1 Deltaproteobacteria bacterium RBG_16_64_85 | reverse complement strand
GCGGACCTCCGGGAGTTCTACCTGGACGTTTCTCCCGCGCAGGTCATCGACATCCGCGCCGGGCGGCAGATCCTCACCTGGGGGACGGGCGACCTGCTCTTCATCAACGACCTGTTCCCCAAGGACTTCGTTTCGTTTTTCATCGGGAGGAGCCTGGAATACCTGAAGGTTGGTAGCGACGCGGTGAAGTTCAGCCTGTATCCCGGCCCCTTCTCCCTGGATCTTGTCGCCGTTCCTCATTTCACACCGAGTGAAGTTCCGCAAGGAGAGCTGCTTTCCTTCTTCAACCCGTTTACCAACCGGATTGCGGCCCCCGGCGAGAGCCTGTCCATGAGGAAGCCCACCGCAACCCCGGCGAATACCGAACTCGCCTTAAGGCTTTATCGGACCTTCGGAAGTTACGAGGGCACCCTCTACGGATTTCGCGGCTTCTTCAAGGAGCCTGCGGGCATGGATCCGGCCGACGGGACGCTCTTCTACCCGAAGCTGTCGGTTTACGGTGCCAGCATGCGGGGGCCCTTCCTTCAGGGCGTCGCGAGTTTCGAATTCGGTTATTTCGATTCCCGGGAGGACAGGCCGGGAACGAATCCCTTGATCGAAAATTCTTCCCTGAGGTACCTGCTGGGCTACGAGCGGGAGCTCCGGACCGATTTTACCGTCCGCGCCCAATATTATCTGGAGCAGATGCTGGGTTACGGGGCATATAAGGCTTCTCTCCCCCCCGGAGCGCCGGAAAAGAAGGAATATCGTCACCTTCTCTTCCTGCGCTTGACCCGGTTGCTCCGCTACCAGACGGTGGAGCTTTCCTTAATCGTTTTTTACAGCCCTTCGGACGAGGACGGCATGGTCAATCCCCAAATCTCCTACAAGATCACCGACCGGCTGTCCGTCGCGTCGGGGGCCAACGTCTTCTTCGGGAAGAATGACTTCACCCAGTTCGG
>MGQW01000037.1:0-6343 GCA_001798885.1 Deltaproteobacteria bacterium RBG_16_64_85 | reverse complement strand
TCACCCAGTTCGGACAGCTCGACAAGGACGACAATCTGTACCTTCGATTGCGGGCCAGCTATTAAGGAGGGTCGATGGACCGGAAAATCTTCGAAGTCTTATGAAGGAGGATCAATGAAGAAGAATTACGATCTTTCCACACGGTGCGTACATGCAGGGGAGGTAAGAGACGCCGAGGGATCCCCGCACACGCCGATCTACAACACCACCACCTTCGGGTTCCGTTCTACGGCCGATCTCCTCGACGTGGTGGAAGGGAGACGCCAGGGGAACCTCTACACAAGGTACGGCTTGAACCCGACGATCAGGAGCGTGGAGGCCAAGCTCGCAAGCCTGGAAAACGCGGAGGCGGCCCTCGTGTTCGCCTCGGGCATGGCGGCGGAGGCGGCGCTCTTTTTCACCCATGGCCGGGAGGGGATTGTTTGCCTGGGGAACGCATACGGCGGCACACTGGCATTGCTCACCGATCAACTGCCCCTTGTAGGGATACCGACAACCCTGCTCCTGGGAGATGAGGTAGGGAAGCTGGAGGAAGTTCTGAAAGAGGGGCAGAGCCTTGTCTTTTTTGAAACCCCCACGAACCCGACGATGGAGATCTTCGACATAAAGGAGATCGGTAGGCTTTCCCACACGTACGGCGCCCTCGTGGCCGTCGATAACACCTTTGCCTCGCCCATCAACCAGCAAGTACTGGCTCTCGGCGCGGATATCGCCGTCCACAGTGCCACCAAGTACCTGGGAGGCCACAGCGACCTGACAGGTGGGGCTCTCATGGGGTCGAAGGAGCGGATCGAACCGGTTGCACCCTGGCGGAAGAACCTGGGACAGATGATGGCTCCGGAAGTCGCCGCACTTCTGTCGAGGAGCCTGCGGACGCTCCCCATTCGCGTGGAGAGGCAGAACAAGACCGCGCAGGCCGTTGCGGAAGCGATGAGAAACCATCCGAAGGTCGTCAGGGTCCTTTACCCGGGGCTGCCGGATTTCCCGCAGCACGATCTGGCGAGATCCCAGATGTCCGGATTCGGGGGGATGCTGACCGTGGAGATCGACGGGTCGGATAAAGACGCAACGAAGGTCGTCGACAGCCTTGAGCTTTTCATCATTGCACCGAGCCTCGGTGGTCCGGAAAGCCTTGCGACTCAGCCAAAATCCACCACTCACCACGGGCTGGCACCGGGAGAACGGCTGAAGAGAGGAATCACCGATTCCATGATCCGCTTCTCTATAGGAATGGAGGCGGCAAAGGATCTGATCGAAGATCTGAACAATGCCCTGGAGAACGTTTGATGGTTTTTTTTTCGAAGAAGGGGGTGAACCCGTGAGTCGACATATTTACCTCGACTTCAACGCCAGTACCCCGATTGCCACGGAAGTGGTCGAGGCGATGCGGCCGTTCCTGACCGATCATTACGGCAATCCGTCCAGCCTCCACTGGGCGGGAGTCCCGGCGAAGGACGCCGTGGAAAGAGCCAGGGGGCAGGTGTCGGGGCTTTTGGGATGCGACTCCACGGAGGTCGTCTTCACCAGCGGCGGCAGCGAGTCGAACAATCACGCCATCAAGGGGATTTTCTTCGCCGTCCGGAACAAGGGGGACCACATCATCACGACCGCCGTCGAACATCCCGCAACGACCAACCCATGCCGGTTCCTGGAAACGCTCGGGGCAAGGGTGACGGTCCTCCCGGTGGATCGGTGTGGGATGGTGGACCCGGAAGACGTGAGGCGGGCGATCGCGCCCAGGACGATCCTCATCACGGTGATGCACGCCAACAACGAAGTGGGCACGATCGAGCCGATCCCCGGGATTGCTGCAATCGCCCGCGAGACCGGGATTCCGTTTCATACAGACGCCGCCCAGTCCGTTGGGAAGATTTCAACCGACGTTGAAGAGCTGGGCGTGGATCTGCTCTCGGTCGCCGGCCACAAAGTCTACGCGCCGAAGGGGATCGGGGCGCTCTACATCCGGGAGGGGACGAAAATCGAGCCGTTTGTCCACGGCGCGGGGCACGAGGCCGGCCGCAGGGCGGGGACGGAAAACGTCCTTCTGGCCGTGGCGCTGGGGGCGGCCTGCGAGGCGGCGAGAAAATGGGGCGGATTGCCACAACTTCGCGTGCTGCGCGACCGGTTCTGGGAAGGGCTTAAAAATATCTTCGGCGAGAGGGTGACGCTCAACGGCCATCCGACGGAGCGGCTGCCCAACACGCTCAATGTCAACTTCGTCGGCCGTGTCGGCGCGGAGGTCCTCGCATCGCTCTCCGGGGTGGCGGCCTCGACGGGGTCCGCATGCCATGCCGGCTCTGTAACCCTTTCTCCGGTTCTTGCCGCGATGGGTGTTCCTCCCAAGGAAGGGATGGGAGCAGTCCGGTTCAGTCTCGGCCGGACGACAACGTGGAACGAACTGGAAGAGGTCCTAGACCGGCTTAGGTCGAATTCGTAGTGGGTCGGGGAGGAACAAAACGGCATCGGGGAGAAGGTACATGACGTATGAGGATCTGAAAGCCGCGCTTCGCGTCTTCGGGCTCGGCGAACGCGCCACTCTCCAAGAAATCAAGACCCGCTATCGGGATCTGGCGAAGCGGCATCACCCCGATTGCGGGGATAGGGAGGATACGGAGGAGATTTACCGGGTGAACGAGGCCAACCGGGTAATTCTGGAGTATGTGGAGTCTTACCGCTATTGCTTCTCGGAACGGGAGTACCTGGAGCAGAATCCGGAGGAGCAGCTCCGGAGGCGGTTCATGGCCGATCCGCTGTGGGGGAAGGGCTGACCGGTTTCGGTCCCATAGCCGAGGCATACGACCGGTGGTACGAAACGCCGGAAGGGAAAGACATCTTCAACGCGGAATTGAAATGTCTTCGCTCACTTCGCGGGCAGGGTCACGGTCAATGGTTGGAAGTGGGTGTCGGCACGGGTCGATTCGCCCGCTCGCTCGGGATTGCCAAAGGAATCGATCCTTCACCGCGAATGCTCGAGATCGCGGCGAGCCGCGGCATCGGAACCTATGAGGGAAGCGCCGAAAACCTTCCCTTTCTGGAGAGCTCATTCGACGGAGTTCTCATGGCGCTGACGCTCTGTTTCGTTGCGAACGCCGAACAAGCCCTGAAGGAATGCCGGAGGGTACTGCGTCCCGACGGACGGTTTCTCCTCGGGACCGTACCTGCCGACAGCCCTTGGGGCAGAGAATACATCGAAAAAGCCTCCAAAAATCATCCTGTCTATGCGCTGGCCCATTTCCGAACAGCGGCTAAGACCGTGGAATTGGCCCAAAACGCCGGATTCGCGCTCATCCTTGCTGCGAGCACGATTTTCTGGAAGCCCGGTGAAGAACCCCGGCCGCAACCACGAGTCGAAAAAGGGATCGTCTCGGAGGCGGGATTTGTAGGATTGCTCTTCGAGAAAAGCTCCCGGAAATCGTCAAGTGGCAATGACTCGGAGGGCGAAGTGGGCCATCCCAATCAATGGTTTTGATCGAGATGACCATCTTTCAAATGATAAAACGCGTGACCCCGGAGACCCTTTACCGCAGCGTGGAATGAACTGGAGAAGGTTCTGCAAATGCTTGCGAAAATCGATTAGCCGACGGGAAACCAGTGCCGGGTGCGGTTGCAGAAGGAACACACGGAGAGCATCACCGGCACCTCCACGAGGACGCCGACCACGGTGGCAAGCGCGGCCCCCGATCCGGGTCCGTAGAGGGCGATCGCCGTCGCCACCGCCAGCTCGAAGAAGTTGCTCGCCCCGATGAGAGCCCCCGGAGCGGCCACGCTGTGGGGTACCTTCAGCCACTTCATCAGTCCGTACGCCAGGGAGGAGTTGAAATACACCTGGATCAGGATCGGGATGGCGATCAGGACGATGTGGAAGAAGCGCGTGGTGATGTTGTCCGCCTGGAAGGCGAAGATGCAGATCAGCGTGGCCAGCAGCGCCAGGATGCTGACAGGGTGGAGGACGGAGACGAATCGGTCGAACCACGCCTGCCCTCTGGTCCGGATCAGAATCCCCCTGGAAACGACCCCTGCCGAAAGCGGAATGACGATGAAGAAGATGACCGAGTACAGCAGAACGATGAACGGGACCGTGAGAGAGGACGCCCCGCGGACCAGGAGCGTCACGATCGGTGCGAACAGGACCAGCATGATCAGGTCGTTGACCGACACCTGCACGAGGGTGTATGCGGGGTCCCCTTCCGTCAGGTGGCTCCATACGAAAACCATGGCCGTGCAGGGGGCTGCCGCCAGGATGATGACCCCCGCCACGTACTGGTCGGCCAACTCCGGGCCGATCCAGGGGAAGAAAACGTGCTTGAAGAAAAGCCACCCGATGAAGGCCATCGAGAACGGCTTGACCACCCAGTTGACGAAGAGGGTGACCATGAGCCCCTTGGGCTTCTTGCCAACTTCCAGGATCGAGGAGAAGTCCACCTTGAGCATCATCGGGTAGATCATCAGCCAGATGAGCACGGCGATGGGGATGTTGATCTGGCTCCCCTTTCCGAA
This sequence comes from Deltaproteobacteria bacterium RBG_16_64_85, assembly GCA_001798885.1. Classification (NCBI taxonomy): domain Bacteria; class Deltaproteobacteria; species Deltaproteobacteria bacterium RBG_16_64_85. Next base: position 1,846 of record MGQW01000037.1, on the reverse strand, counting down.
CTCCAACGACCGGATTGCGCGGATGGCGTCGGGAAACGCCTTGCCCAAAAATATCCCCGCCAGCATGCAGAAGGCCACCCAGAGGGTCAGGTAGCGTTCAAAGAGGTTGAGGGATTTTTCTGCTTTCATGGTTTCCCGATCTGGGAGCATTGATTTGAAATTAGAGGTTATGCTATTATGTCATATCGTCAATTGTCAATGTAAAGGAGGCCGCATGTCGCTCCGGGATTACGAGAGGGTATTGAAATCCGTGGCCGACCCGACCCGGGTCCGTATCCTGAAGCTCCTGGAAAGCGGCGAGATGTGCGTCTGCCAGATCATCGCCATCCTCGAGTTCAACCAATCCACGATCTCGAAGCATCTCTTTCTCCTCAAGTTGGCCGGACTGGTCAAGGAGCGGCCGGAGGGAAAGTGGGTGCATTACTCCCTTGACGGTTCCGGCGGCTCCCTTTACGCCAGGAAGATGCTCCGGTCCTTGAAGGGGTGGCTCAACGACGACCCGGTGATCGGGAAGGACCGGAAACGGGGGGCGATCGCCCGGGAGGTGGGGCCGATGGGAATCTGCGAGCGGGGGATGACGCTTCCGGCTCGCCGGGCGGCGGCATGCTCCCCCGCCCCCCGGAAAGAAGCGGTCGTTTCGAAATAACAGCTGGAGGAACGCATGAAGATCGCCATCCTGGGTACAGGCTGCTCCAAGTGCAAACAAACCGTCGAGGTGGTCCGCCAGGCCGTCCTCCAGGCCGGCGTGGATGTCTCCATCGATAAGGTCGAGGACATCCAGGAGATCATGAGGTTCAAGGTGATGAGGACGCCGGCGGTGGCCATCGACGACAAGGTGATGATTTCCGGCAGGGTCCCGACGATAGCGGAGGTCAAGTCGCTCCTGGTGCAGGCATAACGGGAATCGCGAGGACGTCATGAGCGATTGCTGCGGAAAGGGTCCGGCGAGCGCGGGAGAAACGTTGACCGCGACGATCCGATCCGGTGCGAAGGAGACGGCGAGGTCCCTCGGAACCGGGTTGCTGGCGCTGGGAATCTGGTGGCTGGTCTACCTGGGGCTGGACCCGTTCGCGAAGTGGGTCACATTTTCCCTCCTGACGATTCCGCCTGGGTCGCTCCTGGCCTCCGCCGTGGGGTTCTTCGTCTTCGAGGCCCCGAAGGTCCTGATGCTCCTGACCCTGGTGGTCTTTGCAGTGGGGATCGTCCGGTCCTTTTTCACCCCCGAGCGGGCGCGGCGCATTCTTGCGGGGAAGCGGGAGTCGGCGGGAAACATACTGGCGGCCCTGCTCGGCATCGTCACCCCCTTCTGCTCCTGCTCCGCGGTGCCGCTTTTCATCGGCTTTGTTACCTCCGGTGTCCCGCTGGGCGTGACCTTCTCCTTCCTGATCTCGGCACCGATGGTGAACGAGATCGCCCTGGTGCTCCTCTACGGCCTGTTCGGATGGAAGATCGCCGCGATCTACGCGGGAACGGGCCTGTGGATCGCCATGGTCTCCGGGTGGGTCATCGGCCGCCTGGGGATGGAGAAACACGTCGAGGCGTGGGTCTATGCCGCATCCGACGATGGAAATGGGGGCGAGGGGGAGGTTCGCCCGACCTGGCGGGAGCGTGTCGATTACGGCCTGGACGCCGTCCGGGACATCGTCGGGAAGGTGTGGCCTTACGTGCTCGCCGGGATCGCCGTCGGAGCCGCCATCCACGGGTACGTCCCGGAGAACTTCATGGCCGGGATCATGGGGGCCAGCGCATGGTGGTCGGTTCCGCTGGCGGTGCTGATCGGGATTCCGATGTACTCCAACGCGGCGGGCATCATCCCCGTCGTGCAAGCCCTCCTTGGCAAGGGGGC
>MGQW01000036.1 GCA_001798885.1 Deltaproteobacteria bacterium RBG_16_64_85 | reverse complement strand
CTTACAAGGCGAGGGCCACAGGTTCAAGTCCTGTTCCGCCTACCAGTCGCCCACGAATCGGGGTGGTAGTTAAGCTGGTTATAACGCCGGCCTGTCACGCCGGAGGCCGCGGGTTCAAGTCCCGTCCACCCCGCCAGATTGGGAAAGCCCCCCGGAGCCGAACTCCGGGGGGCTTTTTCCCTTTAACCGTGGAAAAACCCATCCGCCCTTTTCATCACTCCGTCCAGCGCTTCCTTCAGCTCTCTGCGCTTGGACTCGAGTTCGTCCCGTTGGATCCCATGGACGTAGATCGGATTCCCGTAAACGATCACCCCGCGGGAAAACACCTTCGGAAGCAAATATTTGTCCCATGCCTTTTCCATGATCCAGAACCGTTTGGCGCTCGTCGACACCGGAACGATCGGCTTCCCCAGTTTGCCCGCGAGATAGACGACACCCTCCTTGACTTCATGGAGAGGACCTCGCGGTCCATCAACGGCAAGGCCGATATCCTTCCCCTTCCTCAGGCTGTCGACCAAACCGAGGAGTGCCCGTTCCCCCTTGCGCTTGCTCGAACCGCGCACGACGCCGAACCCGAAACGTTCGAGAATCCCGGCCTGGATCTCGCCGTCGCGGCTTTCACTCGACGGGATGACCACCCCGGAACCACGGTGGGAAAGGAAGAGCAGGAACTGCCTCCCGTGCCAGAAAGCGAAAATGAAATTTTTCCCCTCCGCCCTCAGGCGTTCCGGTATTTCCCTGCCGACCCGCTCCGTCCGGATCGCCCTGCTCCAAATTGAAATCAGCACCCAACCGACGAACGACAATGCTCGTGCCCGGATCGTTCTCACAGGGCGGGGGTCAGTTCCCGGGACTCACGAACTGCCGGCGCATATTCACGACGCGCACGAGATACTGGCGCGTTTCCTCGTAAGGGAGGTTGAGTCGCAACTGCTCGTACACGCCCGGCGGTTCGAGGCTGTTGATGGCGTTGGTTGCCGCCACCTGGTCCTTGGAGAAGGCGCGCAGGACATTTCTCGGGCCGGTGTTGTAGGCCGAGATCACGCAATACTCGCGCGAGACGGAATTGGCGACAAGATCGAGCTGACGGTAGAACAGCACGTTGAGATAGGCCGTGCCCAGCTCGATGTTGTTCTCCGCTTCGAACAGGTAATCACGAGTCGGCATTTCATCCTTTCCCTTGGCGCGCCGATAGGCCTCTCGTCCTCCGCTGGAGGGCACGAGCTGCATGAGCCCGTAAGCCGGGGCGGAGCTCACGGCGAAAGGATTGAAATTGCTCTCGGTGCGGATGATGGCGAAGACGAGGCTCGGGCTGATCTTGTATTGACTCGCGTACTTGTTCACCATCGGGCGGTACTTCTCCGCTTTTTTGTTCTCGAAATTGAGCACCATCGGGAACTTGACGTAGAGGGCGCTTTTCGTGCCGTCCTGAAATTCCACCTCGCGCGTGCCGGAGCGCTTCTCGATCAGGTGCTCGGCGAAGGCCTCGGCTTGCGCGGGCGTGGCAACCGGCTGGTTGCGCTGATCGACCACAAGGCCGAGAAGATAGGGTTGCTTGTCGCTCGTGAGCGGAATGGACTTGTCGGTGAACAGATCGACCGTACGCGGGTCATCGGGGGTGAGGAGCGTGGTGGTAACGGCATTCTTCAGGCTCGCCTTCGGGTCCCTGTCGTCCAGGGTCTCCACCGTGATCTCGCCCGTATCGAACTCGACGATTGCGCGGCTCTTGTAGTTTTGGGTGTATTTAACGTATTGCGTCCGCGTGGGCAGTTTCACTTCCTTGCGCCCCCAGTTCTTGTCCACGTTGCCGCTCAGAAGCGACATGAGTTTTTCGTAATCATGCTTTAGGGTGCGGAGGTCGGCGATCAACGCCTGGGGGTTGCGCTCGTACATCTCGGCGCGGCTCTTCAGGGCTTGCCTCAAAGCCTCGTTGGGGGTACTGCTCCCGGCGACGCTCGTGATCGACTTCATCGTGGGGGTGTTTACCGCCGACAGCGTGCGGTCAGCGGTATTCAGGGTTTTGTCGAGGGATCCGCATCCTGCCAGGAGGCCGAGGGAGGCAAGCGCCAAGGCGGCGAGCGACGGAATAGGATAGGATCCATTTCCATTTTTTTTAAAGGACATTCTTCCCCCCAAGCCGAATCCTACGGTTTATTTTTCCTCGATCGCGATGAGGAGCTTCTCCCTTTCCGTCATCGCGGATTTCGCCTTGTCCGGCGCCCCGGTCTTCTCGTAGAGCCGGGCCATTTCAAGAAGCGCCTCGGCGGCTTCCCGCCGGTCGCCGCCGTTGATGCTCACGTCGTAGGCTCTTGTGTAGAAGGCAAGCGCACCCCCCGTATCCTCCCCCGCCGCGGCAACGGCCCCGAGGGCCCGGAGATCGTCTGCGATCTTCCTGCTTTTGGCGAGGTCCTTGTCGATCGACAAGGCAGCGGCGTAGAGGTCCCGGGCATTCGTCCTGTCCCTGCGTGCCGCAGCGATGTCGCCCAGAAGCCTCAGAGAGTTCGCCTCCTCCCCCCGTACGCCCGATTTCCGGTTCGCCGCCAGGGCGGCCTCGGCCCTTCCCAGCGCCTCGTCGCCCTTCCCTTCGAGAAACAAGACCCGTGCGAGGAGATTGAGCATCCGGCCCGCGGCGTCTCCCTTCTCCGCATCTACGGCCCTGAACGCCCATTCCTTCGCGGTCGGGAGGTTGCCGGAGGCGAGGCCGATCTTCGCCTTCTCGAAGGCCGTTTCCGGGAAGAGGGGGCTGTCCGGGGGGAGGATAAGGGTTGCCGCGTCGATCTTCTCTTTTGCGAGGGGAAGGTCCCCTTTGAACCGGTGGATCCGGGCCAGGTTGACGAGGGCCGTAGCAGTGCCGGTGCCGTCCTCGATGGAGCGGTTGAGCTTGAGCGCCTCTCCGAACGCCACGATGGCCTCGTCGCGGTCGCCACGCGCCTCCGCTGCGAGCCCGTGCCGGTTCCAGGCAGCCGCCCTTTCCCTTACGGGCGGCACGGGCGGAGGAAGCGAGCCGGAACACCCCGCACCGGCCAGCCACAGGAGCACGCACGCAAGCAGGAACCGAGCGGCGGGAAGTCGGGGACGGCGTTCCCGGCTACTCATGGCTGTCGCCCGGCACGATCCCCCGCTCGTTTGCCGGCGGGATGTGTTTCCTGAACGGCCACATCCTCTTCATCCCCTTGACGACGTCGTCCGTGTCCTCCACGAGCTCCTCCGCACCGCCGAGGAGATGCGGGACTCTGGGCGCCGCCTTCTCCGCGGCCTTCCGGACTTCGAGCGAGATCCGCTCCGTGTTGGACAGCGTTCCCTCCATCCGGTCGAGCAGGAACGGGAGCCTCCGCCCCACGTTGTCGAGCGCGGTGGCCAGGTTGTCCATCACGGGGCCGACCCGCCCCAGGCCGTCCGTCGTCGTCAGGAGGAGGGCGTCGGCATGCCGACGGGTCTCCTCCAGGCTCGCGGAGAGCTGGCGGATGTTTGCGAGCGTCTGCTTGATGTCGCCCTTCGGGTCGTTGATGTAGGCAACCGTCCCCCGGACCTCGAGGAGGACGGACTTCACCGAGTCGGAGAACTCGCGTGCCAGCTCGTTCAATCCCTTCTCCTCCGTGAAGGGGATGAAGTCGTCGTCCGGAAGCATGGGACTGCCGGGGGAGCCCACGGAGATGTTGAGGACGCTGTCACCGACGAACCCCTCCTTGAGGAGGGTGGCGATCGAGTCGGCCCGGATCCACTTCCGGTACTTCCGGTCGATCTGCATCCGGACGACCACTTTCGCCTGCTCGTCGAGGGAGATCTTCTTGATCCGGCCGATCCGGAACCCCGAGAGCTTGACGGGCATCCCCTGCGTGAAGCCGCTCCCCGACTCCGTCCGGAACCGGAGGTGGTACTTCTCCGCGAACAGGTCCTTCTCCATCCCGATGACCACGACCATCGAGACGACCGCCGCGAGCGCCGCGATGAGGAATGCCCCGACGACCGTCTCCAGGTGCCTGAATTTCGGATCCTGTTCCCTCTTCATTCGAAGCGCCCCTTCGTTAAGTGGACGACTTTAAGCGGCCCGGCACCCGCGATCGTCGTTGGGTTGGATGTGAGGAAGATCGTGGTCCTCCCCGGCATCTCCCCGTGAAACGCGAGGGCCATCCGCAGGAAGACGTCCCTCTCCTCCTCTTGGAGGCCGTCTGCGAGCCGGTCGTAGAAGACCACTTCAGGCTCCATCGCGACCACCCGGGCGAACCCCGTCATCCGGCGCTTGAACGTGGAGAGGCCGCCGGGGAGTGCGAAGAGGTCCTCCCCGCATCCGAGCCGCTCGAGGGTAGCGACTGCCCGCCTCTCGATATCCCGGCTGCGCATGGCGGTATGATACAGGAGCGGGAGGGTGACGTTCTCGAGGACCTTGAGGTTCGAGATGAGCCCTCCGTCTGGGTAGACGATTCCTATCCGGCGCCGGATCTCGTCGAGCCCGTCCCGGGACAGGGCGCCCAGGTCTTGCTCCAGGACGAGGATCCTCCCCTCCCGGAGCCGGGACAGACCCACGAGGACCTTCACGAGGAGGGCGTCCTCGTCCTCCCCCGCGGTGACGACCGCCGAGATCGTTCCTTTTTCGAACGCATGGTTCGCGCCGTCGAGGACCGGCTCCAGGAAGGCATCGGTGAACCGGACAGCCGCGCCCACGGTCACGAGAGGGTCGCCGCCATTATGACGGCGTCGAGGAGGAAGACGAGGAGCAGGCTCTGCATGACGCCCTTCGTCGCCGCCTGGGGAACCTGGGTGAGGCTCCTGCTCACGGAGAGGCCCTGGCGGCAGCACACGGCCGACACGAAGAGGCCAAAGAAGAAGCTCTTGAGGAACGAGACGCCGATCTCGCGGAGCGTAAGGAAGGGGACGATCCCCTGGTTGTACTGTTCGAGCGAGATCCCCCATGCGAGGGAGGCGATAAGGAATCCTCCCATGACGGAGACGACCTCGGCGTACAGCGTGAGGATCATGATGGCCGTTGTCACCCCGAAGATCCGCGGCAGGATGAGGTACCGGGCAGCGGGGATGCCCAGCGATTCCAGGACATCGATCTCCCCGTTGATCTTCATCGTCGCGAGCTCGGTGGCGATGGCGGTGCCGCTCCTTGCGATGACGATCACGGCCGTGAGGAGCGGCCCGAGTTCCCGCACCACGATCCACACGAGGACCTTCCCGGTGAGCGGAGCGCTTCCAACCCCCGCGAGGCTGATGATCTGGGTGATGATGACCATCCCGATCAGGAGGAAGAGGGTGACGACGACGGTCAGGGCCTCGACGCCCGTGAAATAGACCTGTTTCAGGTAAACCCGGAACACCGGCCGGAAGCCGTGGCGGACAACGCCCAAGGACTCGTAGAACGAACGGAAAATGAGAACGGAGAGGTCTCCCAGAAAGAAGAGACCCCGTGTCGCCTGGCGCCCCGCCGCAGCCAGCATCCGCCCTCCGAGTGGAGGGCCAGCGTATAAAAAATGGTTTTCCATGTCAAATGATTCCGGAATGAGTTGCGGTTGAACTTCCGGTGGAGGAGTGCTACATTTTCCTGCAACATAGCGGGCGATGGAGTTCGCCGAAACCGCCTGTCCGCAAGACGGCTGATAACTCCTGCGAAGAAGAGGTCGCAGGAGTTTTTTTAGAACGGCGGTCAAATCGAGCCCGCTTTTAGAAGGTCGTCCCCATGGTTTCTCGCGAGGCCTGTATCGAACGCATCGAAGCGATCTGCAAGTCGTTCCGCATCGATTCCCTGATGCCGCAGATCCGGGCCGGGGAGGAGGTTCTGCGGGAGCACGGCGTGGTGGACGTCGCCGTCCTCGGTCAGTTCAAGGCCGGCAAGAGCTCCTTCCTGAACGCCCTCATCGGGAGGGACGTGCTGCCCGTCAATGTCCTTCCCGCAACCGCCGTGATCACGCGGATCGGGCATGGCCCGGCGGAGCGGACCCTCGTCCGGTACCTGGCGGGACGCCACGAGGAGATCCCGCTGGAAGATCTGCCCGAATTCGTGACGGAGCAGCGGAACCCCGGAAACGAGAAGGAAGTGTCGATCGTGGACGTGGAATTGCCGGCCCTGGAGGAATTCCGTGGGATGCGTTTCGTGGACACGCCGGGACTGGGGAGCGTGTTCGCCCACAACACGAAGGTCTCCATGGAATGGCTCCCCCGGGTCGGGGGGGCGCTCGTCGCCGTGAGCGTCGGCCGTCCCCTCTCCGAGCAGGACCTGAACCTGCTCCTGGAGGTGTTCCGGCACACCCCCGAGACGGCGATCCTGCTCACGAAGGCCGACCTCGTTTCCGGAAGCCAGCTCGATTCGGTCGTGGAATTCACGAGGCAGCAGATCGTCCGCCATACGGGGAAGGATGTGGCGATCCTTCCGTTCTCCATTCGTCCCGGATTCGAGCCCTTGCGGGGTGCCGTCCGGGATCACATTTTCCGCCGAATCGTCCATCGGCGCGAGGAGACGTTCGAGGAGATCGTCAATCACAAGATCCGATTCCTGATCGGCGGATGCCGGCAGTACCTGGCATTGGCGAACCATGCCGCCGAAGCCTCGGGGAAGGCTCGGGAGGAGCTACGGGAGGTTCTGACGCGCGAAGACCGGGATCTCGGCGCCGTTAAGAGCGAAATCGGGCTGCAGGTTCGCGACCTGGGATCGAGCGTTCGGACGACGGCCGGAGAACGGTTCCATTCCTACCACCGGGAGGTCCTGGACCGGATGGATCGCCGGCTCCGGGAGGTCGAGAAGGGGTGGACGGGGAACCTGGCGAAGGTCACCCGGACATTCCGGGAATGGCTGCTCGAAGCCCTCGAAGAAGAACTTGCCGAGGTCTCGTTTTACGGGGAAACCCACCTGGCGGGATTTCTCGTAGCGGCCCAGTCGAGCTTCCAGCGGTCGGTCCGGGCTTTCCAGGACCGGCTTGCGAAGGAGCTCGAACGCGCCCTCGGGATCTCTTTCACCGGGGCGCAGTTCCACGCGGAGATCGAAGAGCCGGCGCGCCCCGACGTCCGGGTGGGGCAGACCTTCGACACTCAGATCGATCTGCTCTGGTTCCTCATCCCGATGACCATCTTCCGCTCCCTCGCGTTCCGCCACTTCCGGAAACAGATCGTCTGGGAGGTGGAAAAGAACCTTTCCCGCCTGGCCTCCCAATGGGCCGATGCCGTGAACCGGTCGATCGGCGGCCTGGCGCGCCAATCCCTGGAGTTCATGCAGGAC
>MGQW01000035.1 GCA_001798885.1 Deltaproteobacteria bacterium RBG_16_64_85 | reverse complement strand
GCCAAGGTTGAAGTCGCGGGTTCAAATCCCGTCGCCCGCTCCATCCTCTTTCGAACCCTGAAACCACGGGCGCGAAGAACGCGCACCGAACGGAAGGCGCTGCACCTTCCCATACCGCTGCGCCGCCTCGAAGGGGGACTCCGTTCGTGGCTCGCCGTGCGATGGACCCGCACGGCTGCGCTTTACCTCACTTCGCCCCCCTCCTGCGGCGGCTTCGCCGCAGTGAGAAGCGCAGCGACTTCCGTAAAGGGGCGAACAGCCACCCGCGAGGAATCAAGCGAAACCAGGGAACGGAGCCGGTCGCGGGGAACGTCGTCAGGAGGAGAGCGAGCCGATGCGCGTTTCGAGCGCCTGGGCGAACACCGGGTAGGAGTTCCTGAGCACCGGGATCCGGGCGCGCAGGAGGGCGACGTCGTCCGCGGAAGGAGTCTCCGTGACGGGCACCGATTCCGGAAGGAGCGGGAACCCGGTCTCCCGCCGCGCTTCCTCGTACGTCACCCCCGGGTGCAGGGAGAGCAGGCGCCACTCCTGGCCTCGCGCGTCGTACTCCATCGTGCAGAGCGGGGTGACGAGCCGTGTCGGCCCGCCGCGCCGCCAAGGGTATTGCGGCGTGCTCGCCGCGGAGGTGACGAAATCGCACCTCTCCACGAAGATGCGCGGGGAGTGCGCGAGCGTGAACAGGACCACGCGCCGGGTCATGTAGTAGAGCATCGCCGAGCCTGCGCCCCCGGGAAGCCGGACCTTCGGCGCGTCGTACGGACCGATACAGGTGAGATTGAGGTTCCCCTTCCGGTCGATCTGCGCCCCCGAGAGAAAGAAGAGGTCGAGCTTCCCGCGCTGCGCGAGGTCGAAGAGCTCCTTGGAGCCTTCCGTGACGGGGGTTTCCCCGGACCCGAGCAGGAGGAACTTCCCGTGGCGGGCGTGGGACGCCTGTGCGTGCAGGACCCCAAGGAGCGGCACGGGGGAGAGGGTCCCCACGGCCGTCCGCTCGAAGTCGCGCACCTCCCGCGAAATCCGGTAGGCGAGGAACTCGTCGGGAGTGCATCCGGAAAGAAGCAGGGGCATCGCCTCATGCCCCCTTTCCCGCAAGGTTCAGTTCCTGAAAAGCAAACGCCAGGTACTCTTCCTCCGTTTTCCCCAGAACGGTTTCCGAAAGCCACGCGGAAAACCCTTCCTCCGTTTTCGAAGCCGAGAGGTACTTTTCGATGTGCCCCCGGTCGATCCCGTACGCGTTGACGCATGCGCCGGGATGCGCGCCCCGCGGGGCGATCACCACGAGATCGATGTGGAGGGCGGAGAGGAAGACCTCCCCCGGGCGGGCGACGAACTCCCCGGCCGGGACGATCTCCTCAACGGTGACGACGGCCCGCTTCGCGGCGAGAACCGCGAGACGGTCGGATTCCAGGGCGGAGCAGACGACGTTGCCGTTTTCGTCGGCACGGATCGCGTGGATCACGGCCCAGTCGGGGACGATGGGAGGGACGACGAAGATTTTCCATCCGGTGTACGGGTCCTCCACCTGGCGGAAGTCGGCGCGGACCTTTTCATAATCGCTGTCGGCGAACCCGAGCATGGGGTGGTACGGCAACCCGGCGGCTCCAGCCTGGAGCCCTGCTAGGATGCCGGGTCAGGAGTGCTCGCGGGTCTTGAGACGCCCCGCTTCGACCGCCCGCCGGAAGTTGGGCGCCATCCCGAACTCTCCCAGGGAAACCTGGGGAAACTCGACGGACCGCACGCAGCCCGCCCCGACGAGCAGGTCGACGTTGATCCCCCCGATGGGGGAGCAGACGAGATCGAGCTCCTTCTTCCCCTGCCGGATCAGTTCCCGCGCGAACGACATCGGGGGCATGATCATCGCGCCTCCGATCGCGACCTTCGACCCGGAAGCGATGGCCCCGGCCGCCTCGGCCAGGGGCACGAATTGCGCCTTGTTCATCGGCATGGGCTCCTTTCGATTCGCCTGAAACGCCTGTCACCAGTATCTCACTTCTGCCTTCCCCCGAGGTAGGACTCCATGATCTTCGGGTCGTTCCGGAGCTCCGCCGCCGGGCCGCCGTGCACGATTTTCCCCGTCTCGAGCACGTAGGCGAAGCGGGAGACCTTGAGCGCCTGCTTCACGTTCTGCTCCACCAGGAGCACGGTGGTTCCGTCCGCGTTGATCTCCCGCAGGATCCGGAAGATGTCGGCGACGACCAGCGGCGCCAGCCCCAGCGAGGGCTCGTCCAGGAGAAGGAGCCGGGGACGGGAGAGAAGCGCGCGCGCGATGGCCAGCATCTGCTGCTCGCCGCCGGAAAGGGAGCCTCCCCGCTGCTCCTTCCTCGCCTTCAGGATGGGGAACCGCTCCATGACCGCGTCCAGGTCCTTCCGGATCCCGTTGTCTTTCCTGTGATAGGCGCCCATTTCGAGGTTTTCGAGTACCGTCATCCGGGAGAGGATCGCCCTTCCTTCCGGCACGAGCACGATCCCTTTCCGGACGATCTTGTCCGGGGCAAGCCCCGTGATGTCTTCCTTCCGGAACGTGATCCTCCCGGCCGCCGGCTTGAGCAGGCCGGAAACCGTCTTCATGAGCGTGGTCTTCCCGGCGCCGTTGGCTCCGAGGATGCAGACGATCGCCCCTTCCGCGACGTCGAGATCGATTCCTTTCACCGCCTTGATGTTCCCGTAGCTGGTCGCGAGCCCCCGGACCTCAAGCATTTCCGTCGTCCTCCTCCCTTCCGAGGTAGGCTTCGACCACTTCCGGGTTGACGCGGATCTCTTCCGGGGTGCCTTCCGCGATCTTCTGGCCGAAATTCAGCACGACCAGCCGGTCGCACACCTTCATGACCAGCGACATGTCGTGCTCGATCAGCAGGACCGTGACACCGAGTGCGCGGATCGTGAGGATCGACTGGTGGATTTCGCGGGTTTCGCTCTCGTTCATGCCCGCCGCCGGCTCGTCCAGGAGGAGAAGCTTCGGCTCGGCCGCCAGCGCCCGTGCGATTTCCAGGCGTCTCTGGTGCCCGTAGGGGAGCTTTCCGGCGGGGAACTCCTCGAAGCCGGCAAGGCCCATGAGCGCGAGCAATTCGCCGGTTTTTTCCCGGATCTGCGCCTCCTCGGCCCTCTGGCTTCCCGTCTTGAGGACGCTCCCCCAGATCCCCGCGCGGCTCCTGGCGTGCCTTCCGACCATGACGTTCTCCCGCGCCGTCATCTGCGCGAACAGGCGGATGTTCTGGAACGTCCGGCTGATCCCCTTGCGCGTAATGGAGTTGGGCCTGAGACCCTCGATGGGTTCCCCGCGGAAGAGGACATGGCCGCCGCTCGGCGGGAAGATCGAGGTGATGAGGTTGAACAGGGTCGTCTTGCCGGCGCCGTTGGGGCCGATCAGCCCCAGGATTTCCCCTTCCTCGACAGAGAAAGATACTCCGTCCACGGCCGCGAGGCCTCCGAAGCGTTTGCCGACATTTGCCAGCTCGAGCAGCGTCATCGGGTGGAGTCGCTCCGCCAGGGGCCTTCCGCCGTCCCTCGGCGGGTCAGACGGCCGACCAGGGGAGGATCGATCACCCCCTGCGGCCGGAAGGTCATCATGAGAACGAGGAGGATCCCGTAGATGATGTAGCGGTAGTCGCTGACGAACCGGAGCGCCTCCGGGACGACGGTCAGGAACATCGCCCCGAACACGGGCCCCAGGAGGTGCTCGCCGCCGCCGAAGACGGCGAACACGAGGATCTCCACCGCGCGGTGGTAGGTGAAGTCCGCGGGGCTGATGTAGGAAGTGGTGTGGGCGAACAGGGCCCCGGCGAATCCCGAGAGCAATGCCCCCTGGCTGAAGGCGAGGACCTTGTAATAGGTGGTGTCGATCCCCGCCGCCTCCGCGGCCGTCTCGTCCATCCGGATGGCGTTGTAGGCCCTCCCGACCCGGGAGGAGGAAAGGCGCAGGAAGAACAGGATCGAGAGAAGAGTGGCCGCCAGCAGGATGAGGAAGACGGACAGGCTGATGAACTGGTTGTTCCTCAATCCCAGGGTTCCTGGGGAGAAGCCCGACTTCCCGAGGGCAGCCAGGATTTCCCTGCCCATCTGGGGGATCGCCGCGATCCCGACGGCGCCGCCGGTCAGCGACTCCCAGTTGACGAAGACGACCCGGACCACCTCGCCGAACCCGAGCGTCGCGATGGCGAGGTACACCCCCCGGAGCCGCAGGGCGGGGATCCCCACGAGGACCCCGGAGGCGCCCGCCAGGAGGGAACCCAGGAGGATGCCGACGGGCATCGGTATCCCGTGCAGGGTGGTCAGGATGGCGGAAGCGTACGCCCCGATGCTCATGAACCCCGCGTTTCCCAGGGAGAGCTGTCCCGTGGCGAGGGTGATGTAGATGCTCACCCCCAAAAGGACGTTGATGAGAAGGAAGGACGCGACCTGCAGATGGTAAGGATTCAGCCAGTCGAAGGGCATGACGCTACCGCCGAGTTTCCGGAAGCGCCTGCCCGAACAGCCCCTGCGGCTTGATCAGCAGCACGACGATGATCGCGATGAAAGCGATGGCGTCCCGGTAGCCGGAGCTCCCGTAGGCGACGACGAACGTTTCGGACAAGCCGAGGAGGATGCCGCCGGCCACCGCTCCCGCGACGCTTCCCATTCCCCCGAAGATGATGATCGCCAGACCTTTCAGCCCCATGGAGAGGCCCATCTGGTTGTTGATGTAGTTGAAGGCCATCCCCACCAGCACCCCCGCCACGCCCCCCATCGAGGAGGCGACGACGACCGTGGCCGTGATGATCTTCGTCGTGTCCACTCCCAGGAGGCCGGCGGTCTCGAGGTTTTCCGCGGTTGCGCGCAACCCTTTGCCGGCCCGGGTCTTGTAGAGCCACAGCCAGAGCCCGGCCATTAGGAGAATCGCGATCGCCAGGATCGCGGCCTGGACGAGGTAGACGGTGACCGGCCCCACCTCGAACTTGATCTCCGCGAAGGAGGTCTCGAACAGCTGGTTCCCCGCCCCGAACAGCTTATGGGCGGTGTTTTCGAGGAGGATGGAGACGCCGATCGTGCTGATGAGGGGGGCCAGCGCGGATCCGCCCGATCTTCCCCGGAGGGGCCGCAGCGCGATACGCTCCAGCAGGTAGCCCATGACCGCCGTCACGGCAATGGCGCCCAGGAAGGCGGCCCATAGCGGAGCGTGGGCCTTCGTCGCGATCAGCATCCCGACGAAGGCCCCGAACATGAAAATCTCCCCGTGGGCCATGTTGATGATGTCGAGCACACCGAAGACGATCGTATACCCGAGCGCCACGATGGCGTAGATGCTGCCCAGGGTGATGCCGTTGATCAGCTGTTCAGCGAACAACGACGCTTTCCGGCGGGGGCGGCTTCTACTGGAACATCTGGAACTTCCCGTCCTTGATGATCAGGACGTTGGGTTCCATGACGACGTCCCGGTCGGCGTCGAAGGAGAACTTCCCGAGGACCCCGTCGAAGTTCCGGATCCCCGCCAGGGCGTCCCGCAGCTTCTCCCGGTCGGCCTTTCCCGCTTTTTGAAGCGCCTCCGCCATGATGTAAAGGGCGTCGTACGCCTGCGCGGCGAACTGGTCGGGCTTCTTGCCGTACGCCTTCTCGTACCGGGCGACGAAGGCCTTCACCTTCGGGTCGTTCCTGTCGGCGAACCAGGGGGTGGCGACCAACAGCCCTTCCGCCGCCTCCTTCGCGATCTCGATGACCTTGGGCGAGTTGAATCCGTTCCCGCCGACGAAGGGGACCTTGATTCCCATTTTCCGGGCCTGGGAGAGGATGACCGCTCCCTCCTCGTAGAGGGCGGAGCAGAAGACGGCGTCCGGGGAAAGGCCCTTGATCTTCGTCAGCTGGGCCTTGTAGTCCGACTGCCCCTTCTGGAAGGTCTCGATGGTCACGATGCTGAGCTTCAGGTCCTCGGCCACCTTCTTCATCGTGTCGAAGCCGGATTTCGTGAAGACGTCGTCGTTGCCGTAGAAAAGCGCCACCTTCTTGATGTTGTATTTCTTCACCGCCTTTTTGACGGACGCGGGAATGGCCTGGGACTCCGGCAGGGAGTTCCGGAAGACGTATTTCCCGATCTGGGTGATCCCGGCGGCGGTGGTCGAGGTCCCCATGATGGGCACGCCGCTGGCGTTGGCTTCCGGGCCCATGACCTTCATCTCCGTGCTGAGCGTCGGGCCCAGGATCGCGACGACCTGGGCGGAGTTGATCAGCTTTTGCCCCGCCGCAAGCGCCTGCTCCTGCTTCCCGGAGGAGTCCTCGATGACCAGCTCGATATGGACGGCACCCTTGGCGTTGATCTCGTCCCGCGCGAGCTTGAACCCGTTGGTGATCGCTTCCCCGTAACCCGATCCCTGCCCGGTGAGGATGGAAATCACCCCGATCTTGCCCTGGATCGCCGCTCCCATGAACACCAACGCGAAGGCGATCATCGCTATCAAGCCGGCCAACCGGATCGTTCTGGGCATGAAGTCCCTCCTGTCGGGATTAATGGTGCCCGGGGGGGGAATCGAACCGCCTGAGCCTCCGGCGATCTCGCCTCCGGCCCCTGCGGCGCGGCTCGGTGCTTCCGCGCTCCGCAAGGTCGCGCTTTTCCTCCCTGGCCGGTCGGCGCCCCTCGCCGGGTTCAATTCCCCCATGATGCACACATGGAAATTCTCATGGTGCCCGGGGGGGGAATTGAACCCCCACGGCTTGTTCAGCCTCGGGATTTTAAGTCCCGTGCGTCTGCCAGTTCCGCCACCCGGGCGCACCCCAGAAACATATCATAAAAACAGGCCCCAAGAACCGGGACATTCCTTGGAAGTCGAGGGATATCGGCTGTGAATGATGAAGGAAGAAGAATGGAGGCGGCACCCGGATTTGAACCGGGGGATAAAGGATTTGCAGTCCTCTGCCTTACCACTTGGCTATGCCGCCATAACATATTCTCGGGCGAACGCCGTGCCCTGTCAAGTTTGTCGGGCGCCGGCGCTATTGTGCCGGCCGCGCGAAATAATGATAGGATGAAACGTACTCCGACGCCCCTCCCGAGCAGGAGGCCCGGTTGCGAACTTCCGTCTTCATCACCGGGGTGGCCGGTTTCATCGGCTCCCACGTGGC
>MGQW01000034.1 GCA_001798885.1 Deltaproteobacteria bacterium RBG_16_64_85 | reverse complement strand
GTTCATGGCCTACTGCGCCGGCACCGGCGGCTCGATCCTGATCATCGGTTCCGCAGCCGGGGTGGCCGCCATGGGACTGGAAAAAATCCACTTCTTCTGGTATGTCAGGCGGATCAGCGGTCTTGCCCTGATCGGCTACTTCGGCGGCATTGCCGTCTATATCGTCCAGTACAAGTTGTTCCACTGAGCAGTACAACAGCATGAAGAGACAGAAAAAGGCGGGGAGGAAACTCTCTGCCTTCGATTAGCAATTTCGGATTTCCAGATTCCGTTCCAGGCGGGGAGGCGCCGAGACCGATATTACGGGTGGATGAGCGTGTTCGCCTGCCGATATGCCTCGACCAGCGTCGAGAGCGGCAGGTCGGTGTGCCAGTGCCCGGTGACCCGGGAGACTCCCCACAAGAGGAAGATCGTCCCTAAGCCGACGGCGGGAATGTACCAGGGGGACCATGACTCCCGCCCTTTCCTCGTGACCGTCAGGCAGTCCTCGACGGGGCAGGCGGCAATGCACGACATGCACCCCGTGCACTCCGGAGTCCGGACGGAAGGTTTCTTGTGGACGGTGATCTCCACCGGGCAGGCGCGGGTGCACGCCTTGCAGTCCGTACAGCTCTCCGCGTCCCGGACGACCCGTTGCGGAGAGGCCCAGCTCACGAGCCCCAGAAGGGCGCCGTACGGGCACAGATACCGGCACCAGGAGTGCTTGATGACGACGGAGAGCGCCGCGAGGACGATCAGGGTGATCGCGGTCGCCCGCGAGATGTCCGCGAAGAAGAGGAGCATCTTCGCATCCGCCGCGTGGTTGTAGGTGGAGTTCATGAACTTGTCGATCGCCACCTCGTCCATGCCGATGCCGATCGCCCAGAAGAAGAAGGCCAGGAGCAGGTACTTCAGCGAGGTAAGCGCCAGGTCCACCCGGTCGTTCACGACGGTCACCCTCTCGCGATGCTTCCAGAGCGTCTTCTTCCCGATCCACTCGAGCGCCCGGGAGATCCCGCCGACCGGGCACACCCACGAACAGAAGACCTTCCGCGCCAGGAAGGAAGAGAGGATGGCCGCGATCAGGATGGTCAGCCCCGCGGGGTGGACCTTGTCGTAGTTGCCGGTGAGGAGCAACTTCTTGAGCCCGATCAGGGCGCTGATCGGGAGGAATCCCTCCACCGCGGGCGGGCGGTGCGCGGTGATGGGGCCGCCGGAGACGGCCTGCCGGTAGAAGGCGTGGAACTCGACGCCCACCAGGACGAAGAACAGGACGTAGACGCCCTGAACCAGCCAGCGGAGCCGCGGGAGAAGCTTGTACGGGTTGCGCCACTTGACCGCGGGCGCCTCTGCGGGCGGCGGGGCGGCCGGATCCGTCGGCAGGGCGGCAGGCTCGGGCATCGATCCGGTCTCCACAAGGTGAAATTGCCAATCTACTTTATCATTCCTCCTCCCTCCTTCCTTGACCTGCCTCAAACCCGGAAAGTAAACTGAAGCCGGGATCCCCGCGCAGGAAGGGAGTTTCGAAAAATGACCTTGATCGGGGAAGTTTACGTGGCGGATGTACTGGGCAAGACGGTCCTCGATCCGCTGGGCGAGGAGATCGGGACGCTGCGCGACATCGCCGTGGAAGGGGGGTCTCCGTTCCCCCGGGCGGCGGGCCTGGTCCTGGAAAAGAAAAAGAAGATGTGGTTCCTCCCCTGGGCGGACCTGAACATCTTCAACCGGCGGATCATCTCCTCGCGGAAGCGGGAGAGCGAACTCTCGGAGTTCCTGCCCTCCCACGAACGGCTCCTCATCCGGAAGGACATCCTCGACAAGCAGATCGTGGACATCAACGGCGCCAAGGTGGTCCGGGTCAACGACGTCAAGCTGACGGAAGAGGGCGGTGCGGCCTGCGTCACCGACGTCGACGTCGGCGTGCGGGGAATCCTGCGGCGCCTGGGAGTGGAGCGGCGCGGGGACTCCTTCTTCGAAGCGATCCGGCATCCGCTGCGGCACCAGCTGATCTCCTGGGAATTCATCCAGCCGCTGGAGATCAAGCTCGACCGGCTGACCTTGTCCGTCTCGAGAGAGGCTCTTTCCAAGATCCACCCCGCGGACATCGCCCAGATCATCAGCGGGATGTCCCACGAGGAGCGGAAGGGGTTCTTCGAGCGGCTCGACATCGAAACCGCGGCGGAGGCGCTCCACGAGCTGGAGCCGGAAGTGCAGGCCGACATCATCTCGGACATGGATAAGGAGCAGGCGGCCGACGTCATCGAGCGGATGCCGCCCGACGAGGCGGCCGACGTCATCGCCGACCTCTCCGCCGAGAAGGCGCAGGAGCTCCTGGGTCTCATGGAGAAAGAGGAAGCCGAGGACATCCACGAGCTGCTCGCCCACGAGGAAGACACCGCAGGGGGCCTCATGATCAACGAGTATCTGGCCTATCCTCCGGGGATCACCATCGGGGAGGCGATGGAGCGGTTCCGGAAGGACGCGACCGAGCTCGAGGCGTATTACTACATCTATGTCGTCGAAGCCGAGAAGCTCCTGGGCGTATTGGGTCTGCGCGACCTCATCTTCGAGGATCCGGGCAAGCCCATCAGCGACGTCATGCATAAAAAGCTGATTACCGTGCACGCCGACGCCGGACAGGAGACGGTGGCGGAGCTGATCTCGAAGTACAACCTCCTCGCCCTGCCGGTGGTGGACGATGAGAACTGCCTCCTGGGCGTTGTCACGGTGGACGACGTGGTCGACCTGCTGCTGCCCCCCGCCTCGAGGCGCAAGCGCCGCAGGATGTAACTTCACCCCGGGGACGTTCTTAAACTTTTTAAGGGAGGACGAATAAAGTAATTTACAGTCCGATGAGCCCGGGCAGGCCCGGGAAAAGCGTGACGATCACGAGCAGTCCAGTTAGAACGATCATGACGACCGTGGTCGTCCACGCGATGCGGTTGAACGATTTCGAGTTGACGTAATCCCCCATCAGTTCCCTGTCGTTGATCAGCTTCAGCATGTAGATGAGGACGAGCGGAAGGAGAATGCCGTTGGCCACCTGGGACAGGTACATGATGAGGATGAGGGGGGCGGACGGATACAACACCAGGATCGCTCCCGCGACGATCAGTCCCGTATACAGCCAGAAGAAGTGCGGCGCGGTCCGGAAATTCTTGTCGATGCCGGACTCCCAGCCCATCCCCTCGCAGACCGAGTAGGCCGTCGCCAGCGGCAGGATGGAAGCAGCGAACAGGGAGGCGTTGGCAAGGCCGACGGCGAACAGGACCGACGCATACTTTCCCGCGAGAGGAGAAAGCGCGAGCGCGGCGTCCTTCGCATCCGTGATCCGGATACCGGCGGTGAACAGGGTTGCCCCGCAGGCGACGATGATGGAAAGGGCCACGATGTCCGTCACGAAACAGCCGACGATCACATCCGCACGGCAGTATTTGTAATCCTCCACCTGGATATTCTTCTCTACGACGGCCGACTGCAGGTAAAACTGCATCCAGGGCGCGATCGTAGTCCCCACCATCCCGATGAGGAGCATGATGTACGCCCCGTCCATACGGATGTAAGGCGTGACCAGATTCAGGGCCACCGTCCCCCATGGAGGATGGCCCAGCCAGGCCGAGACGGCGTAGGTGAAATAGATCGTGGCCGCGATGAGAAAGATCTTTTCCACGACCCGGTACGTTCCCTTGACGACGAGGAACCAGACCGCAATGGCTCCGATCGGCACGGAGAGGTACCGGCTGATCCCGAAGATCTCCAGCGCGGCCGCCCACCCGGCGAACTCCGCCACCGTATTGCCGAGGTTGGCGATCAGGAGCGCGGAGAGGAGGAAAAACGTCAGCCGGACGCCGAACTTCTCCCGAATGAGGTCTGCAAGCGTCTTGCCGGTGACGACTCCCATCCGCGCCACCATTTCCTGCACGACGATGAGGGCGACGGTGATGGGAATGAGCGTCCATAGCAGGGAGTAGCCGTAATGCGCTCCCGCGATCGAATAGGTGGCGATCCCGCCGGCGTCGTTGTCCACCGATGCGGTAATGATCCCGGGTCCCAGAATGGTCAGGAAGGCGAGCAGCTTCTTTTTGTCGGGCCTCCGGAAACGCAACGGAATCCCCCTTTTCCGCCGGGATAACCCTCAAAAAATACCATATTCATCGCGGAGTTGGCCAAGCAAAAGGCATCTTTGGCAATCCGTTCGTTTGCCGGAACCCTTGATCGCTTAGGCGGGCTGCAAGCTCCTCCCCGTGGGCGCGGTCGCGGGTCTCGAGGAGAAGGACCACGGCGGAGGATCCCGGAGGACAATCGGGCGGCAGCCGGTCGTGCTCGATGCTCACCACGTTGGAGCGCTCTCGGGCGACCGCGGCAAGGAGCGCTGCCAGCGAGCCCGGGCGGTCCATCACCAGGAACCGCAGTCGTACGAGTCTCCCCGATCGGAATAGGCCCCGCTCCGTGATCTGCGCCAGGAAATTCACATCGATATTCCCCCCGGAGAGCACCATCACGGCGGGGAACTTCTTCGGAGGGCGCTTGTAGAGGAGGGCGGCCAGCGGTGCCGCCCCGGCGCCTTCCAGCGTGGTCTTCATCTCCTCCAGGGCGTAGAGGATGGCCGCGGCGATCTCCTCGTCTTCCACGGTGACGGCTTCGTCCGCATACCGGCGTGCCGCTTCGAACGTGCGTTCGCTCATCCCGGCCACCGCGATGCCGTCGGCGATCGTGCGCACCTGCGGGCAGGCCACGGGCCGCCCGGCCTCGAGCGACGGCAATAATGAGGATGCCCCTTCCGCCTGGACCGCCACCAGTTCCGCCTCCGGGTGCTTCTCCTTCACGGCCGCCCCGATGCCTGCCAGCAGCCCTCCGCCTCCCACCGGAACGTAGATCGTCCCCGGAATGCCTCCCGCATCGAGGAGTTCCAGCCCGAGCGTCCCCTGCCCGGCGATCACCAGCGGGTCGTCGAAGGGATGGACGACGGCGAACCCGGACTCCTTCGCCAGAGCGAGCGCATGCCGGGAGGCCTCTTCGAACGTTTCCCCGTGAAGGATGATCCGCGTGCTCTCCCCGCCTTCCCGCTGTGCGGCCGCCGACTTGGAGACCGGGGCCCAGACGGGCATCACCAGGGTGGCCGGGATTCCGGCCAGGCGGGCCGCGCGAGCGACGCCGCGGGCGTGGTTCCCCGCGCTGGCGGCGATCACCCCCCGCACCTTTTCGGGATCGAGGGAGAGGACCTTGCTCGCAGCCCCCCGGATCTTGAACGAACCGGAACCCTGGAGATTCTCGAGCTTGGAGAGGACCTTCCCGCCGAATCTCTCCGACAGGGGGTCCTCCTCGACCAGGGGGGTGGAGTACGCCAGCCGGTAGACCCGCTCCCGTGCCGCCAGCACGTCCTTGCGCCCGAAATCCATGCATCCCTCCCGGGGATGTTTTCCTTGCATGTCGGCAGTACCAGTGTATCCGTCCGTGAGAATCCGGGCCAGTGGCCAGTCCGGCCGGCCGGTTGCGGGCAGTGAAAATTTTTCTTGACAGGAATCCCGGATGATTGGTATATGTGAGCAACCATTTCATTCAAGGAGTCTCCCGAGTTGGATGCACCGGCAGGAAATCACGGCGGCGGGGTAGCGGAAAGAATTTCGTTCATCGACGGGGTGAGCGCGCGCGCCGCCCGGACCGCCATGCCGAGCGACCGGATGGTGAGGGCGCTTGCGGAGACCTTCAGCGCCCTGAGCGACCCCACACGCGTCCGGATCATCTCCGCGCTCGGGGGGCAGGAGCTCTGCGTTTTCGACCTGGCGCGTCTCCTGGGCCTGACCGGTTCGGCGATCTCGCACCAGCTGAGACTCCTTCGCGGGCAGCGCCTCGTGAAGTACCGCAAGGAAGGGAAGATCGCATATTATTCGCTGGACGACGACCACATCCGAAACCTCCTGGAGGAATGCATCAAGCACGTCTCCGTGGGGTGATATTTTTTTTCCATATGAATGAAACGCCTGCTCATATGTGTGCCAAAGGAGAAGAGCCGTTGGAGGCCATGGGGATCGAGGAATACGTCGATCGGATCGCCAAGGAGATGCACCAGCGGGTAGATCACCAGCGCCGCGTCTTCAAGCAGGTCCTCGCGGGTGGAAGGGATGCCTCGGGACCCAAGGCATATTGCCCCCTGGTCGACTGCGAGAGGCTTTCCAGGCTGCAGGCGGTCCTTCAGGAGACGATAGGGGTCCTCGAGGAGACGAGGAGCTCCTTCAAATCGAAGAGACTCGAAGCGTTGCGGAGGAAGTTGGTCGACATCCTGGCCGGAGTCTGACCGGCAAGGGGCGTTTTACGGTACGGATCGGGCCGCCCTGGATCGGGCCGCTCCATGAGCCGCACAGTGAAAGCGCAACTTGAGGGCGCGCGTTCCGGCGCGCCAAGGCTTTACGGGTTGTGGCTTCCAATCCTTTGTTCGAACAAAGGGAGCGTGCGGCTTGAACACCATTCCGAAAACGGATCGTTTCCACCCGTTTGTCCTTCCTTTTCTTTCCCGTCGAACGTGCGGGCTTCTCCCCGCCGCGGCGGTCCTTGCGGTTTTGGTCCTGTGCGTGACGGGACCGGCACGTGCCCATGATGATCCGCCGGACCCGTTGCGGTTCGGACCGGTGAAGCTGGGGCTGGACTCCCTGGTGCGGCCGGAAGCGGCGACGAACTTCAGCCTCGGGAGCTTCTCCTTCACGCCGGGGAACGACGAGGGGAGGATCCTGTTCCGCCTTCGTCCCTCGGTTACCGTGAGCCCTTCGGAGAACTTCTCCGCCCGCGTGGAAGGGCAGTGGTACGCCTTCTCCGACGACACGGACTTTTCGATCTTCAGCCTGTACCAGGGGTACGTGGAAGGCGTCGTGCCCGGCGTGAAAGGAGTCTCCCTCAAGGCCGGGCGGCAGGAGCTCGTTTACGGCAGTACCTTCCTGCTCGGCGCCGACAGTTTCTACGACGGCCTGACCTTCGACGCGGCGAAGCTGTCGTGGAAACCCGCGGAGAAGTTCTCCCTCGATCTGTTCGGCGGCCGATACGTTAAGAAATGGGCAGGAGGGATCGAAGGGAGGCTTTACGGGATCTACGCAATCTATAAACCTCGGGAGACGCTTTCGGTCGATCTATACGGCCTCCGCGACACCGGCGGGGCCGGGGAAACGCACGTGGGCGGGGAGCACGAGGTGACCTATTCGGTGGGGACCCGGCTCTCGGGCCGCATCGTAAAAAGCGCGGTTTTCGAGGTGGAGCCGGTCTACCAGTTCGGGAGGAAGAACCGGGACGGAGTGAGCCACAACCATATCAGTGCCTTCGGCGGCCATGCGGACGTGACCTTCGATCCCTCCCTGGGGCGGTATCCGGGGAAGGTCTTCCTCGCGTTCGCGTACGGTTCCGGCGACGGGAGTCCGCAGGAGGGGAAATTCACGGAGTTTCACAATCCCAACAACGACACCTCGATTCTCGGCGACATGAACGTGATCGGCGAGCTGGGCGGCCTGACGGTGGGAAGCGCGGCGGCCAGCGGCCTCCAGGTTTTCACCGCAGGCGGCGGGGTCGACCTCACGGCAAAGCTGAACCTGTCCCTGGACGGGCACTACTTCCGGGCCAACAAGGTTCCGGCCGGGTTCAGCAAGGAGATCGGCATCGAGACGAACCTGATATTGACCTGCAAAATCAAGGAAAGCATCTCCGTGCTGCTCAGCGGCAACCGGTTCTTCACCGGCGATTTCTTCAAGGACGCCGCCGGGAGCGTCAAGGACATCAATTACGTGTACGCGCAGCTCCAGGCGACGTTTTAACCGGAAGACACGGAGAAGGAGGAGAAAATGTTCGAGTCGTTCGTGATCATGCTCAGGGAGGGCATTGAAGCCGCCCTCGTCACCGGGATCGTTCTGGTCGTGCTCAAGCGAGCCGGTCGGCGCGATCTGGAGCGGCCCGTGTTCTGGGGTCTCGGACTGGCGGTTCTTGCCAGTGTTGCGGCGGCGATCGTTCTTCATTTCATGCCCGTCGGCGATGAAATCTACGAAGGAACCCTGTACTGGGTCTCCGCGTGTTTCGTCGTGTCGATGATGATGTGGATGCACCGCAAGGGGAAGATGCTCCGCTCCCGGATAGAAGGGCGCGTGTGGCAAGCCGTGGAGGCGGAGTCCGGCGGAAAAATATCGAGAGAGGGATGGGCGCTGGGCGCTTTCGTATTCCTCATGGTTTTCCGGGAGGGCGCGGAGGCGGTGATGTTTCTCGCGGCCGTCAACCTGACCACCGACGCGATCCTCGGCTTCGTCGGCTCGGTCCTGGGGCTTGCGGGCGCCGTGGTTTTTTGCGTGATGTTCGTCCGCGGCAGCCTCCAGGTGGACCTGCGACGGTTCTTCACGGTTACGGAGTGGGTGTTGGGCATCTTCGTCGTTCAGTTGCTGATCAACGGCTATCACGAATTCGCGGAGATCGCCATCCTTCCCGCGAACCGGACCAGCATGGCGTTGGTCGGGCCCGTTGTCCGGAACAACTCCCTCTTCATCCTGGCCCTCGTGGCGATCCCGCTCTTCATCTGGCTGACCCGGAAGCCCGAGCTCGTCGATCAGGAGGGAGACGTTTCGCAGGCCGCGAGAAGGGCGGAGATGGCAAGGATCCGGCGGGAGCGGTTCTACCGGCTCGGCGCCGTGGTCAGCGCGTTCGCAGTGCTGATTTCCGTGGGCATCGTGTATGCCCGGGAGATCGCGCCCAAGAATGTGCCGCCCCCGGAGCCCGTCGCCCGGGAAGGAGATTTTGCGGTCGTCCCGGTCGAAGCGCTTGCGGACGGCAAGCTCCACCGTCTGGGGTTCCTCGCCGACGGACGCCTGGTGCGATTCCTTGCGATGAAGACCACCGACGGGAAGATCCGCACCGCACTGGATGCCTGCGAGATCTGCGGCGCCTTCGGATATATCCAGGAAGGAGAAAACCTGTTGTGCCTGAACTGCGCGGCGGAAATCAATCCTTTCACGATGGGCAATTCAGGCGGGTGCAACCCGATCCCGCTCAAGTGCGAGGTCACGGCAACGCATGTCAAGGTACCCCTCCATGCGCTGGAAGAGAAGGCGGCGATCTTTGCCGCGCAGTCGGGATTGGAGGAAGTCGACCCGGTTTGCGGCATGCGCATAAGGCTGAATGAAGCGGCCGGTTTCGAGACGTACAACGGGAAGACCTATTATTTTTGCGGCATGGGAAAGTGCCAAGCCATGTTCAAGGCCGATCCGGGCGCCTACGTGAAGCGGTAAAAAGGCGGAAGATCCATGTTTTTCAGACTGCTGGCCAATTCATTGGCTCGAAGGATGACGCGAAAGCTCCTGGCGGCCTTCGCCGTCTGGGTCGGAATCAGCCTGATTCTGGCTTTCCTGGCCGTAAGCATCGACGTGGGGGACAAGATGAACCGGGAGCTCCAGGCGTTCGGCTCGAACATCAGGCTGGAACCCATTGCTGCCTCGGTTCCGGTCCGCGTCGGCGGACATGATGTCGCTTCAACCACCTCCCCGGCTTATCTGGAAGAGCGTGATCTGGTCGCCCTTAAGCGAATCTTTTGGAAGAACAACATCCTGGGCGTGGTTCCCCGCTTATGGAGCCGTGGAAAAGCCGAAGGCCGTGAAGTCACGCTGCTGGGAGTCTGGTTGGAGCAGAAAATCCCGGTGGAGGGGGGAGAACCTTTCGTAACGGGAGCCAGGCGGGTCTATAAGCACTGGCAGGTCCAAGGGGCCTGGCCTTCCGACGGATCCGCAGGGGAAGAGATCCACTCCCTCGTGGGGGACAGCCTGGCCCGGAAGCTGGGGGTTCGTCCAGGAGACAAGATCCGGATGGCCGCCCCCTCCGGCTTTGCCACGATCACGGTTGCCGGAATCGCATCGACCGGGGGGCGGGAAGACGATGCGATCATCCTCCCCCTTGCGGCCGCCCAGGCGCTCGCCGGCCTGGAAGGAAAATACTCCGAAGCCGATGTCAGCGCCCTGACGACGCCGGAGAACAAGCTTGCCGAGAAGTACCGGCAGGACCCCAAGTCCCTGACTCCTGCCGAGTACGAGCGCTGGTTCTGCACTCCCTATCCGGGATCGGTGGCGGCGGAGATCCAGAAGTCCGTTCCCGGGTCCGCGGCGCGCGTGGTCAGGAAGGTTTCCGAGACGCAGGGCGCCATCCTCACCCGTATTGAAGGACTGATGTTCCTGCTGGCGATGCTGACTCTTGCGGCCTGCTGCCTCAGCGTGGCCGGCGTGCTGACGTCGGCGGTCCTGGAACGCCGTGCGGAGGTTGCGCTGATGCAGGCGATCGGCGCTTCGAGAGAATCGGTGCTCCTCCTGTTCCTGAGCGAAGGAGCCGTCCTCGGACTTGCGGGCGGGCTGCTGGCCGCCGCCACGGGATCCTTTCTCGGCCAGTGGCTGGTGCGGGCCGTATTCGGAAGCGAGCCGGAACTCCATCCGGCGCTGGCCGTGCTTTCTCCGTTTCTCGGATTGATGATCGTCCTGGCCGGAAGCATCTGGCCCGTCTGGCAGGCGCTCAATCAGGATACGGCTGCGGTGTTGCACGGGAA
>MGQW01000033.1 GCA_001798885.1 Deltaproteobacteria bacterium RBG_16_64_85 | reverse complement strand
GAAGCTGGCAGCGCAGCGCGGATTTACGGTAGACGAGTCCCTTATTTTCCCCGACGAAGCGACGTCCGGTGCAAGGTCGGATCGTAAGGGGTTGGCTGCCCTTCTCGCTGCCAGCGAGGCAAAGAAATTCGACGTCGTCCTGGTCGATGACCTGTCCCGCCTGGCCAGAGACAATTACCTCATGCTGTCCCTCATGGCGGAACTTCACTTCAACGGTGTCCGTGTGGTTTCCGTCGCAGACGGCCTCGATACGGGAGATGAGGAAGCCAAGCTCGGTATCCAGATCCGGGGCATCTTCAACGAGCTACAGCTTTCGGACCTCAAGAAGAAGACACTGCGGGGACAGATGGGCCAAAAGCAGCGGGGGTTCATCGCCGGGGAGGCAACGTTCGGGTATCGATCCACGCCCGTGGGGACCGTCCGCATGGATAAAAAAGGCAGGCCAAGGCCGGACGGTTACAAGATGACCATAGAGCCCCGCGAGGCGGCTGTGGTACTCCGCATCTTCCAGGAATTTGCCGATGGGCAGGCCGAGTCGAGCATCATGAAATCACTGAACCAGAAAGGTGTCCAAGGCAGGTTCAGATCGAAGGGGGGATGGTCCCCAGCGACCGTGCACAGAATTCTCCGGAACGAGAAGTACGCCGGTAAGTGGGTCTGGAACCGGAGCGAGACGAGGCGGGATCCGAAGACGGGTAGGCGGCGGAAGTTCCCCAAGCCGGAATCGGAATGGTTCATAAGCCACGACGAGTCCCTTCGAATTGTTCCGCAGGAACTATGGAACCGGGTCCAAGCGAGAATCCAGGAAGTGCGCAAGACATGGCCCGGAGGGAAGGGACAGCGAGGTTACGAGGGCCAGCAAGGCCACAGGGTCGCCCTTTATCCCAAAGAGCTACTCTCGGGCAGTATGGTCTGCGGCGTCTGCGGATCTGCGATCGTAAAGGTGAGCGGCAAGGGCAGCGGATATTACGGATGTCTCGGAGCCGCAAAGGGCGCGTGCGAGAATCGCCTCTTGGTCCGCCGAAGTTTGGCCGAGCGGATCGTTATTGCATCTGTCCGCGAGACGCTGTCCTCCAGCGAGAACATGGCATATATCCTGAAGCGCGTCGAAGACGCTGTCGCCAGAATGTGCTCAGACGTTCCCGAGACGATCCGTCTCAAGGAAACCGAGCTTCAGGCCGAAGAACGTCGGGTCGCCAACTTCATCGAATTCGTCGCCGAAGGGCGCGGGAGCAAGTCAGTAGCCGGCGCCCTGGAAATCTCTGAGAAGAAGGTCCAAGAGCTGGTGGCGGAGCTGTCGTTGCTTCGCCAGAGCCGGGACAGGGTCTTCAAGGCCCCGCCCCTGCCCTGGATCGAGGAGCGGGTCGCCACCGTCCAAGAGGTCCTGGAGCGGCGGACCGAAAGATCGGCCCTGCTTCTGCGGAAGCTCCTGGGGAAGATTAAACTGGAACCGGTCAAGCCGGAGGTGGGACGGACGTACCTCATGGCAAGGTCGAAACTGCAAACACTTACGTTATTGGAGATGGATCCGACGGACAAGGAGGGTGAGCGAGGCGCCCCCGCCTCGGACGAGGGTTCGAATGCTTTGCGATGGTGGAGGCGGGGGGAGTCGAACCCCCGTCCGAAGACTCTTTACTCCGGGCTACTACGTGCGTTTCCGGTCGTTTCGTTCTCGTCCCCGGGGACCCCGGCCGGCAGGGTTCCCGTCGGACCATCCCGGTTTGGGTTTCGCCCTTCCTCCCCCCGGGAGGGGGATTCGGGCTATCCCGTTAGGGCGACGCCCTTCCGCTTACACGGGCAATCGGCGGTCGGACGTACGCGGCTAATTAGGCCGCGTAAGCGTAGCTATAGTCGTTGGCGACTATGGGTTCCCGCTTTTAACGAGGTCCGCGGGGCCTCGGCACGCAACCCGGGAGCATCGACGTCCCCGTCGAAACCGTTTCGCCCCCGTATGTTTAAAATACCATCTTTCCCGGGGCGTGGGAACCGCCCTCCGAATCCTCGAATCGACCGGCCTTTCTCCGTGATTCGGGCCCAAAGAGGATCAGGCCGCCTTCCGGTACAGTCCCGACTTCCCGAGGTATCGGGAAAACGGTGTCAGGCGGATCCAGTACCGGCCCCTGAGCCTCTCGATGTCCACGTCGTATCCGACCTCGTCGAGCCACCGGTACATCTCGGCGAGGTCATACCCCAGGATTTCCTCGGCCTTCTCCTCCGGCATCCGCTCGTACCGGATCGGGTGGTTCATCGTGCAGGAGATCTCCGACAACGCGATCATGATCCTCCTCTCGTCCCCCGCCAGGTCGATCTCCTCCCCGAGAAACCGTTCGGGATCAAGGAACGCCTCCGCCGCGAATTCCCCGATGTCGTTCACGCAGATCATCTGGAGGTTCGTCTGCGGCGACAGCGGCAGCGAGAGCTCTCCATCTTCGAGCGAAGGCCGCATCCACGGGGACTCGAAGTTCTCCATAAAGAAAACAGGCCGAAGGATCGTGGACGGCAGACCGGTCTCCCGGATGTACTCCTCGATCTCGAACTTGCTGTCGAAATGAGGAATCGCCGTGTCCTTGTCCGCGCCGCACACGGACGAATACACCAGATGCGGAACGCCTGCCTCCTGGCAGGCATATACCATCGATCTGCCCTGATCGACCTCCGTCCCCGGGTCCGCCTCGAACGGGGTGCCCATGAGGAACACTCCTTGGACTCCTTTAACGGCCTCCTCGAGGCTGCGGTAATCGTCGAAAGCCCCCCGCACCACTTCCGCGCCCGCCTTCCCCCATTCCCGGGCCTTCTCGGGGGTGCGCGTCATGATCCGTACCTTCTGTCCCTTCGAGAGAAGGCACCTGGCGACGGCCCCTCCCTGCCGGCCGGTCGCTCCGGTGACCAGTATCGTTTTCCGCGATGCCATGGCACTCTCCTTTCCTCTTTTCTTCCTTTTTAGATGGGAACGAGGGGGCCGAGGGATCGCCCCGGAAGGAGGAAAATGGAGCTTCCGTGGAAGCGGGCCCCGCGAGTAGGGAGGGAAAAAAGGGGGGCAGGTTACCCCCGGTCGCGGGTTTTCGACCTGCTCCGCGTGGCGCGCTCGATGTCGCGTTTCGCGTCCCGGGCGGCGATGTCCTCCCGCTTGTCGTACAGTTTTTTGCCGCGGGCCAGCCCGATCTCCAGCTTCACGCGCGGGCCTTTCAGATAGAGCCGCAAAGGGATCAGGGCCAGTCCCTTCTCCCGGGTCTTCCCGATGAGGTAGTCGATCTCCTTCCTTTTCAGTAGCAGCTTCCGGGTCCGCAGCGGGTCGATGATGCGCTGGTCCCCGTGCGAGTAAGGGGTGACGTGCATGTTTTCGATAAACGCCTCGTCCCCCCGGACCGTCCCGTAGGCGTCCTGGATGTTGACCCGTCCCTGGCGGATCGATTTGACCTCGTACCCGTGCAGGACCAGCCCGCACTCGAAATTTTCGAGGATATGGTATTCGTACCGGGCGCGCCGGTTCGTGGCGATCGTCTTTTCCGTCATTGCCTTTTCCATTTCAGGGCCGCTCGTGGATCCTTTCGCCGGCGATGACGGTCAGCCGCACATCCCTGTCCTCCACCCGGTCCACCATCCGGGAGAATTCCCATCCCGCGTTCCCGCGGGCCGGGTCGTCGATCGCCGTGAAATCGGCCGGCGCGCCGGGGAGAAGCGTCCCGGAAGATAGCCCGAGAAGACGGGCGCCGTTCCCGGTGGCCACGCGGAAGAGGGACCGGCACAGTTCCTCCTCGGAAAGGCCGCCCCGGTAGAGCCCGGCCGCCTCGCGCATCTCGTCCCACATGCTCAAGGAGCCGACCGAACCGAGGCTGTCGGTCCCGAGCGCGAAGGGGATCCCGGCGTCCACGAAGTGCGTCACGTCCGGCAATCCGTTCCGGTGCGCGGCGTTGCTGCGCGGGCAGAGGACGAACCCCGCGCCGTCCGATCGCAACTCGTCGATCTCTCTGCGGGACAGGTGGACATTATGCACCAGGATCAAACCCTCGCGCAAAATCCCCGCCGTCCGCAGGAACGAAGGCACGGACGCGCCGATCCCCCGGAAGAAGGAGACGTCCTTCCCCACCGCCGGGTAGAGCCGGGTCGACACCTCCCCGCCCCCCGTCGCCAGAAACTCCATCTCGGCCGGCGATTCGGCCATGTGCAGGGCGAGAGGAAGAGAAAGGCGGGCGCCTAAGCCCGCGAGTCCCTGCAACAGGTCGAACCCGACGGTGTACAGCGTGTGGGGGGAAATCCCCGGCGCGAGCATGCCGGCGCCCCCGGAGAGCGATTCGATCCGGGCCACGCCCTCCTCTACGGCACGCAGGACGGTCCCGGCGATTTCGGGGTGAAACCCGATCCCTTCCGCGAAGATTCGCGCGCGCAGGGGGAGAGAGGCGTAGGCGGCGATGTCCGGCCCGGCGATCTCGCCTATTGTCGTCGTCCCCCCGGAGATCGCTTCCCCGGCCGCCGCCCGGACATTCTCCGCGAACTCCCCGGGTGGGGCGTTGCGCTTCCACTCGATGACGCGCAGGATCCAGTGGACGAAGGAAAGAGAGGAAGACGCCGGGATTCCCTCCCGGCCGGATAGCCGCGGGATGGACAGGTGCGCATGAGCGTTCACAAGGCCGGGAAGGATGGCCAGGCCGGGGAGATCCACCCGTTCGCATCCCGCCGGCATCTTCCTCGCGACATCGGCGGGGTCCCCGACGGCTGCGACAAACCCGTCATCAACCGCCAGTGCCCCCGGAGAAAAGAACGTCTCATCATCCAGGAGGAGACGAGAGGCGACAAAAAGCATAGGGACGTTCATCAACTTTTCCTCAAAAGCAAGGGGACGTTCATCAACTTTTCCATGATCAGTGCAGCGTGCTTATATTCCATGCTCACCCATCCGCGGGAAAAGGGGAAGAAGATCCTTGAATGCCGGAGATTTCAGGGAGAAACCGTTGCAAGAGCCCCTCCGGGGACAAAAGGGGTCCCCGGATTCCGCCCGGATGGGCTGAAAATAGCGGCGGGGTAGGACAAAAGTGCAGGAACGTCCCTGTTCTTTTCCGGCGCCAGGGATATTAAAAAGTTTAAGAACGTCCCTAAGCTTTTAGCGTCCCGGTTCTCAGGCGACGATGCGCGGGGCCTGGCTGTCGGACTCCAC
>MGQW01000032.1 GCA_001798885.1 Deltaproteobacteria bacterium RBG_16_64_85 | reverse complement strand
CGTTCTTGAACTTTCGCCGAGTGTTCGCCTGAAAAAGTTCAAGAACGTCCCCAGGCGTTCGTCACCGTTTAAAAAGTAAAGTTCAAGAACGTCCCTGAAAGCCATAAAAAGTTTTAAGAACGTCCCTTTACTTTCGGTGCTGCTTATACCATTCGATCGTCTTGCGCAACCCTTCCTCGAAGGAGGTCTGTGCGACGAACCCGAACTCCTCCCTGGCGCGCGTGGTGTCCAG
The DNA here is from genome assembly GCA_001798885.1 of Deltaproteobacteria bacterium RBG_16_64_85. NCBI lineage: Bacteria > Deltaproteobacteria > Deltaproteobacteria bacterium RBG_16_64_85. The sequence goes on along the minus strand of MGQW01000032.1, from coordinate 5,670 downwards.
GAAGCGGCGCGGTTGCCCGTCGGGTCTGGTGAGGTCGCGGACGATCTTGCCCGTGAATCCCGTAAGCCGCCGGATCAATTCGATCAGATCGTTGATGGCGATCTCCCGCCCGGCGCCGATGTTGACCGGCTCCGGCTTGTCGTAACGCTCCGTCGCAAGGACGATCCCCTCCGCCGCGTCTTCCACGTAGAGGAACTCCCGGGATACCGGAACCCCCTGGTAGAAGCCGCTCCCCCAGACTTCCACCTGCGCCGCCCCGGACTCCCTTGCCTCCACGAACTTCTGAATAAGCGCGGGGATGACGTGCGACTTCTCCGGCTCGAAGAAATGATCCCGGGGACCGTACAGGTTGACCGGCAGGAGGTAGATCACGCTGAATCCGTATTCGGCGCGGTACGCCTGGCCCATCACCATCAGCATCTTCTTGGCGATGCCGTACGGGGCGTTGGTCGGCTCCGGATACCCTTCCCAGAGGTCGTCTTCCTTGAACGGGATCCGCGGCGGCAGGAAGGGATAGGCGCACACGGTCCCGATCTGGACGAATTTCTGGGCGCCTGCTTTGCGGGCCTCCTCCATGAGATGGATGCCCATCGCCGCATTGTCGAAGAACAGGGAGCCGGGGTGCGCGCGGTTCCAGCCGATCCCGCCGGCGTTGGCCGCGAGGTGGATGACGATGTCCTGCCCGGCTGCAACCTTCGAACAGGCCTCGGGGCGGCGCAGGTCATATTCGGGAAACTGGGGGACGAAGATGTTTCCCGGGTCCGCTCCCCACCCGACGAGCTTCCGGATGACCGGCTCTCCGAGGAACCCCGCCCCGCCGGTGACGAGAATTTTTTTGCCCTTGAAGAAACTCAACTTAATGCCGGGGACGTTCTTAAAACTTTTTATCAGGGACGTTCTTGAACTTTTCTCGCACAACGAAACAAAAGTTCAAGAACGTACCTGAGAGCCTAAAAAGTTTTAAGAACGTCCCTATTCTCTCCTAACATAAAAGTTTTTAAGTACGTCCCCGATTAAAGTTTCGAGCCGACAGAGAAACTTTTGGAGGCGAGGATTTTTCTCCCTTCGCCCGGGGGCGTCAGGCCGGCTTCCTCCATGTCGGCGTCGACCATGATGCGGACCAGCTCCTTGAAGGTGACCTTCGGCTCCCAGCCCAGGAGCTTCCGCGCCTTGGAAGCGTCGGCGACCAGGTTCTCGACCTCCGTGGGGCGGAAATATTTCCGGTCGATCTTCACGTGCGCCTTCCAGTCCAGCCCCGCGTAGGAGAACGCCTCCTCGACGAACTCCCGGACCGAGTTCGACTGCCCCGTTCCCACGACGAAATCGTCACCTTTCTCGTGCTGGAGGATCCGCCACATCGCCTCCACGTACTCGGAGGCGAATCCCCAGTCGCGCCGGGCGTCCAGGTTCCCCAGGAAAAGGTCCTTCTGCTTTCCCGCCCGGATGGCGGCGATCGCGCGGGTGATTTTCCGGGTGACGAACGTCTCCCCGCGCCGGGGCGACTCGTGGTTGAAGAGAACCCCGTTGCTGGTGAACATGCCGTACGCTTCCCGGTAATTGACCGCCATCCAGTAGGAATACACCTTGGCCGCCCCATAGGGGGAGCGCGGGAAAAAGGGCGTCTTCTCGCTTTGCGGCGGCGGCGAGGATCCGAACATCTCGCTGGAGGAGGCCTGGTAAAACCTTGCCTTGACGCCTGCGCGGCGCACCGATTCCAGGATCCGGGTCGTGCCAAGGCCGGTGATGTCGCCGGTGTACTCCGGGATGTCGAAGGAGACCCGGACGTGGCTCTGCGCGCCCAGGTGGTAGATTTCGTCCGGCTGGAGGTTGTAGATCAGGTTGGTGAGCTGCCCCGAGTCGGAGAGGTCGCCGTAATGCAGGAACATGCGGGCGTCGGGGATGTGGGGATCTACGTAGATGTGGCCAAGCCGCCCCGTGTTGAAGGTGGAGGCCCGGCGGATGAGGCCGTGGACCTCGTAATCCTTCGACAGCAGCAATTCGACGAGATACGAGCCGTCCTGGCCGGTGATGCCGGTGATCAGCGCCTTTTGCATGACCTCATCCTCAAAGTTACTTAAGACCAGGGACGTTCTTCAACTTTTTATGCCGGTGTTCCAAACAACTTTATCTGAAGTTCGGGGACGTTCTTCAACTTTTTAAAATCCCCGCTTCCATCGAGGAAAAAGTTGAAGAACGTCCCCCAGATAAAGTTGTTTGGAACGTTCATTAAAAAGTTTAAGAACGTCCCTGACTTTAGTGCATTCTAATGGGTTATCGAGGGATAATTCAATGATGGACCCGGTGGCGCTGCTGCGGGAGTACGTCCGGATCGACACCTCCAATCCTCCCGGGGACTGCCGCGCGGCGGCCGAACTTTTATGCAGGGTCCTCGTGGAACAAGGCCTCACCCCCATCACCTTCGGCGCCCGGCCCGAGAAACCCAACGTCCTGTGTCACGTCGGCGGGACGGAGGAGCCGGGGCTGATCCTCATCCACCATATGGACGTGGTCCCCGCGCGGGCGGAGGAGTGGAGCGTCCCCCCCTTCTCGGGAGAAATCCGGGACGGCGTTATGTACGGCCGGGGGACTCTGGACACCAAGGGACTTGGCGTGGCGCACCTGTGCGCGGCGATCGGCGCCGCGAAATCGGGGAGGCTGCGCCGGAAACTTTATTTCGTCGCCAACTCCGACGAGGAGGTCGGCGGAGGGGAAGGGGCCGAGTACTTCATCCGGAACCTGCCGATTTCCTTCGGCCGAGCATACGGGATGAACGAGGGGGGAGTCGGGGTGCGGGACATCTTCGGCCCGGGGAAATTTTTCCTGGTGAACCTGTGGGAGAAGGGACCGCTGTGGCTCAAGCTGTCGGCTTCCGGGCGTGCGGGGCACGGCAGCCGCCCTTCCGCCAGGGATGCCCCGGCGAGACTTTCCCGGGCGATGGGAAGGATCGCGTCCCACCGGAGCCCGGCCCGGTTGACCGATCCGGTGCGGGAGATGCTGCGCGTCCTCTTCGCGCAGGGGAGGATCCGGCTCGATCCGGACGAACTCACGGGCGGCCCCGTGGATGCGGCGGCGCTGGAGGCGTTCACCAAGCAGTTCCCCGAGACCGATCCGCTCCTGCGCAACACCTTCGCCATCACCACGCTTGCCGCGGGGTTCAAGCCCAATGTCATCCCCATGCTGGCGGAAGGGACGGTCGACTGCCGGATCCTCCCCGGCGAGGATCCGGAGCGCGTGACGGGCCAGGTCCGGGAGATGGTCAGCGAGTTCGACGTCTCCGTGGAGACGATCTTCTCGGAGCGGCCGTCGGGTTCTCCGCGCGGCCCGCTCTTCGACGCCGTGTCGGACGCGGTCCGGGCCGTCCACCCCGACGCGGTCGTGGTCCCTTACATGTCCACCGGGTTCACCGACTCTCGCTTCTTCCGGGCGGTCGGCGTGGAGACCTACGGGCTGATGCCGCTCCTGATGGCAAGGGAGGACATGGGCCGCATCCACGGCGTGGACGAAAAGATCCCGGTGGAAGGCATCGCGGAGATGACCGCGGCGGTGGCGGCGCTCATCGAGCGATGGAACGGAACCTCCCGATAAACCGGTGCCGGCCGGCGTCAAAAGACGACCGTGTCCCCGTTCCCCACGTAATACTCGCTTTTGCTGCCGCGGCTTCCCGTCCCGCGGACGACGGGCATCCCGCGCTCCAGCATCTTCTGGACGGTGAGGATGCCCGTGCAGTGGTTGCATGCCAGCTGCTGGAGCCGGTACGTCTTCAGCTTGTCCAGCAGCTCTTCCTGCGCGGGTCCCCACTCCTCGAACGGGGCGATGTGCAGCCCCCCGTAGATCCCGTGGAATTCCGTGAACCCCCCGAACGCCTCCTCGGCGTATTCCAGGAGCCCGATCACGCCGGGGTGGCAGCATCCGGTGACGGTGACCATCCCCCGCCCCTCCACGTGGAAGTAGAGCGCCTGCTCTCCGTGGGTCTTGAGGAAGATGGGAATGTCGAAGGTGACCGATGCGCAGCCGGGGAAAAGGACGTGTGGCGCTTCCGGCCCAAGCTCCACGACTCTCCCCGTGTGGCTGCTTTTCTGCAGGAGTTCCCCGCTCTTCTCCGTGAATCCGGAGGGGATCAGGATTTTAACGTCGGGGCGGTATTTCAGCGCGGCGGGAAGGCCCCAGAAGTGGTCGACGTGCTCGTGGGTGATGTAGAGGAAATCGATCTCCCCGCGGGAGAGCATTCCATCGATCCCCTCGCGGTGGAAAACCCCGTCCATGTAGGCGACGTCCCAGCCCACGTCCATCAAGATTTTCCGGGGGCGGCCGCCGCCGTCCACGGTTTCGATCAGGGCCGACACGCCGGCGGCGTTCTCCGGGGTCCACTTGACGTCGAACTGGTCGGCCTGCAGGCCGCCCGATTCCTTGACGTCCTGCCGCATCCTGTTGCTGTCGTGCCAGGCCACCTCGGAGAGGCACTTGACGGTAAGCGACCGCACTCGCCCGATGTCTACCTTGCTCATCTCTCCACCCCCGGGTCAGCTTTTCAAGGCATCATACCACCCCAAAAGTCAGGGACGTTCTTGAACTTTTAAAGTAAACGGAGGATCTTCATGCGCGCGGCTTGCGGCCGCCGAGAGAGAACTCCCCTCCGCCCACGGCAAGGATCGCCAACAGGCCGCCCAGGATCGCCAGGTTCTTCGCGAAATGGACCACCTGGCCGGGATCGCCAAGAGCGCGATGGAAGACAAGCGTGGTCGGAATGAGGAAGAGGACCAGAATCAGGGCTCCCAGCCTCGGGAGATAACCCAGCAGGACCGAGAGGCCGCCGCCCACCTCGAAGAGGATGGCGAGGACGAGGAAGAGCGCCGTCATGTGCATCCCTTTGCCGGCCATGAAGGCCTGGGTCTGCGCGAAGGCGAAGATCTTGCTCGTTCCCGAGAACAGGAAAATTCCGGACAGCAGGATGCGGGAAGCGAGGAGCCCTATCGAGGAAAGACGGTCCATCCATCCACCTCCGATATTATTTGGGGGCGTTTTTGAATTTCATCTGTCAGGGGACACCCTTAAAAAGTTTAAGAACGTCCCTCTACTTTAACGTCCCTCTACTTTACACCACCGTGATCCGCGGCATTCCGGGGGAGACCATCGCGTGGGTGCGGCCGATCCACCAGGCCATCACCCCGGCATCGGAGAGCGCCTTTCGCAGCGAATCCGTCCGGTCCTCCGGCACGAACAGGAGGAGCCCCCCGGACGTCTGAGGGTCCGCCAGGAGGAGAGCCTCTTCCTCCGGGAAGAGCGGAGGGAAGCGGACCATCGCATGCTGGTACGCGATGTTGTCACGGGTCCCGCCGGGAACCGGCGCGATGCCGAACCGGCGGTGGGCCCACTGCGCACCGGGAAAGTGCGAGTACGCCGCAAGGAACGGGCGGAAGCGCCGCTTCATCAACTCCCGCACCCCCGGGAAGACCGGTATTTCAGAATGGCGTATCTCGGCGCAAAGGTCGCTGCCTTCCATCACCTCGAGGAGATGCCCGAGAAGACCGAACCCCGTCACATCGGTGGCGGTGTGGATCCCCGCCTCTCGCCCCGCGCGGGCGGCGGCGGCGTTCAGCCGCGACATGGACTCTATAACGGCGTTCTCCGTCTCCTTCGGAGCGATCTTCCACTTGATCCCGGTGGTCGCCA
>MGQW01000031.1 GCA_001798885.1 Deltaproteobacteria bacterium RBG_16_64_85 | reverse complement strand
GTTCGCGTCATCGGGAGGGACCGGGTCCACCTCGGGCCCCTGGCCTCGAATGGAGCGGAGTCGTGGCCGGGCGACCTCGGGGACGAGGCCTTTCTCGCGAAGGCCTTCGCGGGGGTCCGGGGCGCGTTCGTCCTGATCCCCCCGAAACACGACGCCCCCGACATCCGTGGGTATCAGAACCGGGTCGGAGATTCCCTCGTTTCGGCCCTTTCCAAGGCCCGCGTGCCGCGCGTCGTGACCTTGAGCAGCACCGGAGCGCACCTGTCCGAGGGAACGGGCCCGATCCTGGGCCTGCACGACCTGGAGTCGAAGCTCGAAACGCTCATGGAAGCGGGCGTGGTACACCTGCGGCCGGCATATTTCATGGAGAACCACCTCTGGAGCATCCCCGTCATCCGGACACAGGGGGTCAACGGGAGCCCAGTGCGGCCCGACGTTCCGATCCCCATGGTCGCGACGAAGGACATCGCGGATGCGGCGGCCCGGCTGCTCCACGAGGGGTCCTTCACCGGACGTTCGGTCCGCTATCTGCTCGGTCCCCGGGACCTGACGATGTCCGAGGCCACCCGCATCCTCGGCGAGGCGGTCGGAACCCCGGGTCTCACGTACGTCCAGTTCCCCGAGGAGGAAGCGCGCAAGGCGATGATCGGGATGGGGATGTCCCGGAGCGTTGTCGAGGCGATGCTCGAGATGGAGCGCGGCTTCAACGCGGGAAAGATCCGCTCCACCCAGGGACGGAATGCGGAGAACACAACGCCTACGACCCTGGAGGAATTCGCGAAGACCGTCTTCGCCAACGCGTACCGTGCCGTGGCGTAATTATGGAATTGAAGGGAGGAACCTTTTCATGAAAACGATTCGGTCGCTTGCGGTCGCATGCTCGCTCCTGGCGTTCGTCGGCGGATCGGGGCTGGCGGATCCGGTCCCGACCACGGCGCCGCCCGTCGCCGGGTTCGAAAAGATGAAGTCCCTCGTCGGGGAATGGACGGGGAAGTCCAGGGACGGCAAGCCGGTGACGATCTCCTATGCGCTCGTTTCGAATGGCTCTGCCATGATGGAGAAGATCGGGATGCCCCACGAATCCGACATGGTCACCCTCTATCATCCGGACGGGGACAGCCTGATGATGACGCACTATTGCTCCGCCCACAACCAACCGCGAATGCGCGCCGGGAAGGTTTCGCCGGAGAGCCGGCGGATCGCCTTCGATTTCGTGGACGCGACCAACCTGGCCTCTCCCGACGCCGGCCATATGCACCGGCTCGTCATGACCTTCGAGGACCGGGACCGCATCGTCCAGGAATGGACGTGGAGGGAGAAGGGGAAGGAAAAAATCGAAACCTTCACGCTCGAGAGGAAGAAGTAAGGAGCGGCCGATCCCTTGAGGTCCGTGATGGAGCGGTGCGGGTGGGCGGACAGCGATCCGCTGATGCGCCGATCCCATGACGGCGATCGGGAACACCCGCCGGTTCCTCGACGTACGCGGCAAGTTCGGGACGTTCGACGACTACATCTGGCGGTTCGTGGGGGGAAAGCCGAAGGCAACACTTGCCGTCGCGTCACCACCTGCTGCGGACGCCGGTCAGATGGTTCGTGGGGCCGCGACCGCTTCCCATCGAAAGACCGCTTCGGATCGCCTCGGTAACGTACTCCTTGGCCAGCCGGACGGCCTCCGGCGGCGTCCGCCCGATGGCCAGCCCGGCGGCGATGGCGGAGGCGAAGGTGCAGCCGGTACCGTGGGTATTTCCGGAATCCAACCGTGGCGACCGCAGGAACCGGAGCTCCCCCCCGCCGCAGAGCACGTCGATCGACTCGCCTTCGATGTCCAGGTGCCCTCCCTTCAAGACCACCCAGGGACACCCGAAGGTTTTCAGCTCCTGGGCCGCAGCCCGCATGGCGTCCAGGCCTTCGATCCTGCGCTCCAGAAGCATTTCGGCCTCGAAAATGTTCGGGGTGACGATCGTGGCAAGCGGCAGCAACTCCTCCCGGACCGCCCGCCGGGCTTCCGGCGCCAGCAGGGAATCGCCGCTCTTGGCGACCATCACCGGGTCCACGACCAGGTTGGCGATCCGGAAATCGCGGACCGCTTCCGCCACCGTCCGGACGATGGCCGCATTGGACAGCATCCCGGTCTTGACGGCATCGGCGCCGATATCGGTCATGACGCTTTGGATCTGCTCCCGGACGAATTCGGGCGAAATGTCGAAAATCCCCTGCACGCCCACTGTATTCTGGGCGGTGAGGGCGGTGACGGCGGACATCCCATAGACACCGAAGGCCATGAAGGTCTTCAGGTCCGCCTGAATGCCGGCCCCTCCCCCGCTGTCGGAACCGGCGATGGTAAGCGCTTTTTTCATTTTCCGGGGTCTTCCTCCGCGGCGCAGAGCAGGTGCTTCAACCGCCTGGCGGCCTGCGCGATATCCTCCGCCGCCACGACCGCGGAAATCACGGCCACGGCATCCGCCCCCGCTTCCTTCACCTTCCGGGCGTTTTCGGCACGGATCCCTCCGATCGCGACGATCGGGAGCCGGCAACGAAGGCGGACTTGCGCGATGAGGTCGAGGCCCAGCGGCTCTCCCGCATCCGCCTTGGTCTCCCGGGCCTCGAAAACCGGTCCCACCCCCAGGTAATCCGCCCCCTCTTCTTCCGCCCGGACGGCCTCCTCCACCGTCTCCGCGGAGACCCCCAGGATCTTGCCGGGTCCCAGGAATCCGCGCACCACGGAAGCGGGCAGATCCTGCCGGCCGACATGGACCCCGTCGGCGTCGACGGCCAGGGCGACGTCGAGGCGGTCGTTCACGATGAACGGAACGTTCGCATCGCGGGTGAGCTTCCGCAGCTCCAGCGCCGCCCGGTAAAGCCGGCTGCCGGAGGCTTCCTTGTCCCGCAGCTGAAGGACATCGGCTCCGCCCCTGAGGGCGGCTTCCGCGATCTGGAGATGGGACCGGCCCCGGCCCAGCCGCTCGTCGGTGATGACGTAAAGCCGCCACCGGCGGGGAGAGATTCGATCGCCCATTCAGCCGCCCTGTGACGCCGCCTTCCCGAAGGCGCCCCAAAAGGGATCCACTTTGGGATGAACCAGTTCCTGCGACGTCCCGTGTTCAAAAACCCGCATTCCCTGCCGCGATTCCACGATCTCCCCCGCCATGCCGGCCGGGATTCCCTTGTCGCCCAATCGCCGGACCACTTCCTCTGCCCTGTGCGGCCGGCAGGTGATGATGAGCGTCCCCTCGCTGATCGACGAATACGGATCGATGCCGAAGAGGTCGCACACCTTCCGCACGGCGTCCTGCACGATGATCTTGTCCTTGTCGATCGTCATGCCGACTCCCGACGCCTGGGCGACCTCGAAAAGGCCGCCCCAAACGCCGCACTCGGTGGCATCGTGCATGGAGGTGACGCCGTTTTCCCTCACCCCCGCTTCCACCGCGGTGAGGGCATCCTCCACGACGGACATCTGCCAGAAGATCTCCTCGGCCTCCCGCGCCGCCGTCTCCCCGTATCGTTCCGCCACCCGTCGGGGAAAGGTGACGGCGAACAACCCGGCCGCCTCGATGGCCGCCCCCTTCGTGATGATGACGACGTCCCCCGGCCGCGCCATCTCGGGGGTGACATACCGGTCTTTGGGCCCGATGCCGATCACGGTGGCGCCCCCGATCATGGGATATTCGCACCCTTCGTAGCGGCCGGTGTGTCCGGACAGGATGGCCATGCCGATTTTCTCGCACTCCCGGTGCATCACCGACCACAACGCTTCGAAGCTCTCCCGGGTGATGGACAGGGGGAGATTCAGATCCATGGTGATGTAACGCGGCCGGATACCCGACGTAACCGCGTCGGAAGCCAGGATGTGGACGGCGAACCAGCCGGAACGCTCCCACCCGTAGGGGGGCACCACGAAAATCGGATCGGTCGTCGTCACCATCACCTGTCCGTTCCCCAGATCGACGACCCCCACGTCCACCCCGTGCCGGGGACCCACCAGGATCTCCGGGTGTTTCCGGCCCAACCGGGGGAGGATGACCTCGTCGAATATTTCCGAGGATACCTTGCCGATGGCGGGCAATTCCCGCTTCATACCGTCCTCCTTGAAGTCTCCTCGTTGGATTCGCGGCCCGCGGGAAGCGATTCCCGCACCTGGCGACAGGCACCACTAAGGTTTCGCACAGCTTGACGTCCAGCGCAACCAGGATGTTTTTGTGGGCAATATCGATTTCTTGCGCGGCTTTTCTTCTTCCTGTACGCTGGGACCAACGCGGGCAAGGAGGGAAAAATGGCGACGGAGAAGAATCTGAAAGAGGCGTTTGCGGGTGAGAGCCAGGCCAACCGGATGTACCTGGCCTTCGCGCAGAAGGCGGAGTCGGAGGGATATCCCCAGATCGCGAAGCTGTTCCGCGCAGCGGCCGCGGCGGAAACGGTGCACGCGCACGCCCATTTCCGCGTGATGGGGGGCGTCAAGGACACGGCGGGAAACCTCCAGACCGCCATCAACGGGGAAGGGTACGAATGCCGGGAGATGTACCCGGCATTCCTTTCCGAGGCGGAAACGGAAAAGAACGCCGCCGCCGCGGTTTCCTTCCGGAACGCCCTGGCCGTGGAGAAGATCCACTTCAACCTCTATTCGGAGGCGATGGCGAGCCTGAAGAAGGGGAAGGACCTTGCCAAACAGGACATCTTCGTCTGCGAGGTCTGCGGCAATACGGTGTACGGGCACGCGCCGGACAAGTGCCCGGTCTGCGGCGTCCCGAAGACGAAGTTCACGAAGGTCCAGTAGGAACTCCGGAAGTGGGAAATAAAGTCGAACCACTCCCGATCGCCAGGGGGAAGAAGGCCGACATCGGCCTGCTTCCGGGAATGGCGAACCGCCACGGCCTCATCGCGGGGGCAACCGGAACGGGAAAAACCGTCACGCTGCGGGTGATCGCCGAACGGCTGAGCGGCATCGGAGTCCCCGTTTTCCTCGCGGACGTCAAGGGGGACCTCTCCGGAATCCCGCACCCCGGGGGGGACCACCCCAAGGTGGCGGAGCGGGTCAAGGCGTTAGGACTTGCCGGATTCGGATACGAAGGCCGTCCCGTCGCTTTCTGGGACCTGTTCGGGGAGCAGGGACACCCCGTCCGGGCTACGGTCTCCGAAATGGGCCCCCTCCTCCTCGGGCGGATCCTGAACCTGAACGAGATCCAGTCGGGTGTCCTCTCCCTCGTTTTCAAGATCGCGGACGACAACGGGCTCCTCCTGCTGGACCTGAAGGACCTCCGGTCCATGGTCCAGTTCGCCGGGGAGAACGCGGAGCGCTTCCAGACGGGATACGGGAACATCTCGGCGGCGAGCATCGGCGCGATCCAGCGGAACCTCCTCACCCTGGAACAGCAGGGCGGGGACAAATTCTTCGGCGAACCGGCGATCCAACTGAAGGATTTCCTGCAGACGGACGCTTCCGGGAATGGGGTGGTCAACCTCCTCGCCGCGGACAAGCTGATGCAGTCGCCGAAGCTGTACGCCACCTTCCTCCTCTTCCTCCTGTCGGAACTCTTCGAGAATCTCCCGGAGGTGGGCGATCCCCAGAAGCCGACGCTCGTCTTCTTCTTCGACGAGGCGCATCTGCTCTTCGAGGACGCGTCGAAGGCGCTCACGGACAAGATCGAGCAGGTCATCCGGCTCATCCGGTCGAAGGGGGTGGGGGTTTACTTCGTGACCCAGTACCCGCTGGACCTTCCGGAAACCGTCCTGGGGCAGCTCGGCAACCGGGTCCAGCACGCCCTCCGGGCGTTCACCCCGAAGGACCAGCGCGCAGTGAAGACCGCGGCGGAGACCTTCCGCCAGAATCCCAAGCTGGATGCGGTGAAGGCGATCACGGAGCTGTCGGTCGGGGAAGCGCTCGTCTCCGTATTGGACGAGAAGGGAACCCCCACCGTCGTGGAGAGAGCGCTGGTGTACCCTCCGATGAGCCGGCTCGCGCCCCTCACCGGGGAGGAGCGCGCCAAGATCCTCCGGGATTCCGTGCTCGCGGGGCACTACGAGCGCACGGTGGACCGGGAGTCGGCCTACGAAACCCTCAAAGCGAGGGCCGACCGGGAGGCCCCGGAAGGGGAAGCTCCCTCCGCGCCTGGAGGACGACCCTCCGCTCAGCGCTCCGGGGCCGTCGACCTGCTCGCGGCGGCGGCAAAAAGCGCCGCGCACGCCATCGGCAGCCAGATCGGGCGCCAGATCATCCGTGGGGTCCTGGGCTCCATCCTCAGCGGAAGAAGGTAGCCGGTTTACTCGGGACGGAACGCCACGAGCCGTTCCGCGCGCGCCGCATCGAGCGGAGCCATATCGCCGAGGCCAGGTGAACGGAATCCGCGCCCCGGATTGCATGCTTCCGGATCGCCTGCTTGATAACGGCCAGCAGCTTGTCGTCGAATTCCAGAACGAACAGTGAGCCAGGCGGTGTTTTATGGTGATTGAAAATTGAATTTTCAATTGACACAAACGAAAAGATCTTTTATGAATATCGTATGTTTAAGAGAGCCCTCGCAAGCAAATTAAGGCAGCTCTCGACGCAATTTCCTGTAGTGTCCGTATCCGGCCCACGCCAATCGGGGAAGACGACCCTGACGCGCCTGGTCTTTCCCGACTATCGCTATGTTTCACTTGAGGACCCGGAACAGAGGGAATATGCAAGCCGGGATGCAAGAGGGTTTCTCGGGGGGCTCAAGGGCGGCGTCATTATCGACGAAGCGCAACGGGTCCCGGAGCTGTTTTCCTATATCCAGACGATCGTCGATCTCGAAGGGAAAGCCGGCAGGTTCATCCTTACCGGCTCCCAGCAGTTCCTGATGCTCTCGAAGGTGAGCCAGAGCCTTGCCGGAAGGATCGCCCTCCTTCGGCTCCATCCCCTGTCCCTCTCTGAACTCAGGGGAACCACGCCCTTGAACCCGGATCGGCTCCTGCATCACGGCAGCGCGGGTCCGCCGGGCACCGATCCCGAAAATGTCCTTTTTACCGGGATGTACCCGGCAATCCACGCCGGGAATCTCAATGCCCGCGAGTGGTACGGGAGCTACCTTCGAACCTATGTGGAGCGGGACGTCCGCGATGTGCTGCGGATCGGGGACTTGAGCGCGTTCCAGAATTTCGTCCGTTTGTGCGCCGGGAGGACCGGCCGGTTGCTGAACCTGTCCTCCCTGGCCGCGGACTGCGGCATCACGCACCCGACCGCAAGGGCGTGGATCTCCGTCCTCGAGGCCAGCTCTCTCGTACACCTTTTGCGCCCCCATTTCAGGAACTTTTCGAAACGCATCATCAAGACGCCGAAACTGTACTTCCTGGACTGCGGGCTGTTGTGCTACCTCCTTCATCTCCGAAACGAAGAAGACCTGGCGGCCCACCCCTTGCGCGGGAGCATCTTCGAGACGTTCATCCTCTCCGAGATCTACAAGGTCTTCGCCCACTCGGGTGAAGAACCGCCCCTCTATTTCTGGCGGGATCAGACGGGTCACGAGATCGATCTGCTCGTCGATTACGGACGGACTCTGCTGCCGGTGGAGATAAAATCGGGCAAGACCGTCGCGGGGGACTTTTTCAACGGGCTCAGGTACTGGATGTCCCTCAAGGGGAACGCGGCAAAGGATGGAATGCTCGTGTACGGCGGAAACGAGAGTTACGAAAGGGAAGGATTCCACGTAAAGGCCTGGCACGCTTGCTCGTAGGCTCGCAAGGAACGGCTCGTCGCAATCGATACGGGGTAGTTTGCGGTATGCCATATTTGAACTTTACTTAATGAATTATCCTGGCCTACGGACAACTGGTGAAAACGCTTGCGGACCAGGCGGGGAAGATCCTGCGCTGGAGCGGAGCACAGGCTCATTTCTGGCGGACGAAGTCGAAGACCGAAATCGATTTCGCATCCGAACCGGCATAACGCTGGTCTTCGACATCCAGGACGTCGGCGAGCTGGCCGGGTTGTACCGGGAAGAGCGGGGTCTCGACCTTGCGCTCACGGTGATTCCCTGCCGCGGCTGGCAGGCTGCGATGCGGAAGTTCGATCCGAACCAGGTCGATTTATCTCCGCTGACTGCCGGTCGCGCCATGATCGTTGAGTGCGATCCGGGGATTTGAGGAGAAACGGAGGGGCCATGACGAACTACGAAACGATTCGAGCGGAGGTGAAGGAAGACGGCATCGGCATCCTCACGCTGAACCGACCCGAAAAGCGAAATGCCATTTCCATCCGGCGCAAGGTCCGGAGTTTTTCCAAATCCCTCATCGCCGCGGTAAACGGCTCTTCGTTGGGCGGGGGCTTCGATCTGGCCACCCTTTGCGACCTCCGGATCTGCACTCCATCCGCCTCGTTCGGGCATCCGGAAATCAAATTCGGCGCTCCCCCGCTCTTCACTCCACTTCGCTGGATCATCGGCGACGGCCTGGCCCGGGACCTCGTGCTGACCGGCCGAGCCATCGGCGCCGAAGAAGCGTTCCGGATCGGTCTCGTCAGCGGGATCGTAAGCGCGGACCGGCTGATGGAAGAGGCGTTACGAATCGCAAAGGTTATCCTTGAAGCGCTCCCCGAGACCCTCAGGTTCGTCAAAACCGGTCTTTCATCTTCAGGGGGAAGGGATTTCGAGGAGTCCTTCCGGACCGAGCACGACCAGGCATTCCGGGATATTCTGCTTCCACGAGCAAGAAAAGGGCTCGGGAGAAAGTAGACGATGGCGCAAGCCGGGGGCATGACATGAAGGCATTGATCCTTGACGGAAGCCTGGAGGGTGACTCCCTCACCCCGGTTGCGATACAGGGGATGGCTTCCGCGCTTGCCGGGCGTGCTGCCGACGCCGAGCTGGTGAAACTGCGCGAGCTCGCCATCGCGCCGTGCGCAGGGTGCTTCGGATGCTGGACGCGCACGCCGGGCGAGTGTGTCTTCGTGGACGCCTCGCGCGATGTCCTGCGCTCCTATGTCGCGTCCGATATCGTGGTGTACGTGACGCCGGTAACGTTCGGCGGCTACTCCTCCCAACTGAAGAAAATGCTCGACCGTTTCATCCCCGTGCTGGACCCGCGGTTCATCGTCTTGGGCAGCGAAGTCCATCACCGCCTTCGGTACTGCCGGTACCCCAAGACGATCGGTCTCGGGACGCTACCGTCACCAGACCCCGATGCCGAGCGCTTATTCCTGAATTTGGTGGCCCGAAACGGCCTCAACGTCCATCAAACCGTCGAAGCGGGGGTTATCGTGGGAGTGACGAATCCCGCATCGGCGCGGTCCTTCGCGGATCGTCTTCTCGATCGGGCGGAGGTGACGGTATGAACGTTATCCTCCTGACCGGAAGCCCGAAGGGCCGCAAATCAGCGTCCTACGTTTTGGGCTCGAAGCTGGCCGAAGGCTTGCGGGAGCACGGCGCCGCTGTCATCGACAGGATGGTGCATCAGGAACTGCGCTCGGAGGAAGGAACCACACGGCTGCTCGATGCCCTCGATTCAGCCGATCTCGTCGTGTTCGCTTTTCCGCTTTATGTCGATTCGCTCCCGGCGCCGCTCACACGGTTGCTCGAACTTGTCGCCGAGCGTCGTGGCCGCTTCGCCCCCTGGGGGACCCCGCGACTCGCAGTCCTCGTTCAGTGTGGATTTCCCGAGTCGCACCAATGCGATACGGCCGTCGGGATCTGCCGCTTGTTTGCGGAGCGCACCGGCATGCGCTGGGCCGGTGCGCTTGCGATGGGCATGGGGGGATCACTCGGTGAAGATTTCAAGAAACTGCCCGGAGGAGGGAAAAACATCCTCGACGCGATCGCCATGGCGTCGAAATCGCTCGCGAGCGGCGGCGACGTCCCAGGGGAGGCAACGGTGCTCTTCGCCAAGCCGCTCATGCCGCGATGGATGTATCTCCTGGTCGGCAACCTGGGATGGCGCATCCAAATGCGGAAACACAAGGCGCGGCGACCGATGGCGTACAGGCCTTATTCGCAGGGATAACGCTTCCGGCCCGCAATCTCGCAGCTCCCTTACGGCGGACGTGAGACCCAGGCGGAGCCGCTGGAGATGTGGTATCTTCCTCGATCATGGGAACCGTAGCCAGGAGCCGCACGGAGAGGATCGCCTCCGGGCTCGACGTGCTCGTCGAGGAGCGCTTCGCCCCCCTGCGGGGGCTTGCGGTGGGGCTGATCTGCAACCTCACCTCGGTGGACAGGCGGCTGCGCCATGCCGCGGACCTGCTCCATGCGGCGCGGGACGTCCGGCTCGCCGCCCTCTTCGGCCCGGAACACGGCGTCCGCGGCGACACGCAGTACATGGCTGCCGTGGGGGACGAGCGTGACCGGCGGACCGGGGTGCCGGTCCACTCGCTGTACGGAAGCAGCGCCGAATCGCTCCGGCCCGACAACCGGCAACTGCGCGGACTCGATGCGCTGGTCTTCGACATCCAGGACGTCGGCGCGCGCTACTACACGTACCAGGCCACCATGCTCTTCTGCATGGAGGCCGCGGCCCGCGCGAAGCTCCCCTTCTTCGTCCTCGACCGGCCGAACCCGATCGGGGGGCGCGCCGTGGAAGGGCCGGCGCTTCGCCCCGGCTTCGAGAGCTTCTGCGGCGTGCACAACGTGGCGGTCCGCCACGGCCTCACCGTCGGCGAGCTGGCCGCGTTGTACCGGGAGGAGCGGGATCTCGACCTTGCGCTCACGGTGATTCCCTGCCGCGGCTGGCGGCGGGGGATGCACCAGCGCGACACCGGGCTTCCGTGGGTCTTTCCGTCGCCCAACATGCCGACGCCGGAGACGGCGCTCGTCTATCCCGGGATGTGCCTTCTTGAGGGCACGAACGTAAGCGAGGGCCGCGGCACCACGCGGCCGTTCGAATTGTTCGGGGCGCCGTGGCTCGATGCCGGCCGGCTGGCGGAGGCGCTTGCGGCTTCGCATCTGCCGGGGGTGCGGTTCCGGCCGATCGGCTTCGTGCCGACCTGGGACAAGCATGCCGGGGTACTCTGCCACGGCGTCGAAGTCATCGTCGATAACCGCGAGATGTTTCGTCCCTTCCGCACCGGCGTGGCCTGTGTCGCCTCGGCCCGCGCCCAGGACCCCGGACATTTCCGATGGCGGACCGAGCCCTACGAGTTCGTGAAGGACGTTCCCGCCTTCGACCTCCTGTGCGGCTCGGCTCGCGAACGCGAGGCGCTGGAGGGCGGCCAGGGGTGGCGCGACCTCACGGCAGCGTGGGCGCGCGAGGAACGGGCATTCGCGAAGCGGCGGACCCGGCACCTTCGGTACGAACCGTGAAGGGCGGGGCAAAGACGAATCCTCGGGACTTTCCCGACATTCGCGACGGACCCTTTGATGACGAAGAGGCTCCCGCCGGAGGAACTCTTATCGACGTACCACTTCACGTCCCGGATGTCGTAGACCGGTCTCTCCAGGGCGCTCCTCGTTCGTCCCGATCCCCAAACCCGTGAACAGCTGGCCCAGTCGCTCTTGCCCCGGCTTCGCGGTCCCGAAGTAGAGCGTGGTCCCGGCCAGCAGGAAGACCCACGGCACGGAGATGATGAGGAGTGCGAGCATGGAGGGTGGCAGCGCCATCCTCATGCGAAACCGGGACCCGCACGATTCACCTGTGACGACCATGGCCATGACGACGCCGTCTCCCGTGGAAAAGGAGTGTCTATTCCCCGGAGATGCCCCGGGAAAGGCAAATCCCCCTTTCGGCGCTCTCGCATCGGGTTGTATTGAGTGAGCACTGCTGGATCAGGTCTCGTTACCTCGGAATGTGGAAACGAACGGCGTCGGCCAGCAGCGGTCGTTTTCTCACCCGGGAGAACCCGTCATACCGTTCTTTGGTGGTCGGCTCCACCTCGGCCAAGCCCAGAAAGGCAGCGAAATTCACCAGAACGCGCCAGTTATAGCAGGAGCGCACGGTTTTTTCCGGCGTGGAATACGGGGTTGGCGTCACCTCGCCCAACACCCGTGGGAAAGCCCCCAGGAAAGCGTCTTCATAAAAGACGCCGGGCAGCCACTCCCCGCCGTGCAGATCCAGCAGATAGAGCGAGAAGAGAAAGGAACGCTGGATGAATCCCAAGTCCGGAAACCCGTCCCTGTAGGCCCAGTTGAAATCACGGACATAGGAGTGAAAAAGCCTGGGGTAGACGCCAGCCAAGCCATGATCGGCTAGCAACGTGCGGCATTCACGGCTGAGGATGAAGCGGCCCCGGGACTTTCGGATCAGCCCGGACAGCCCGGCAACCAGCCGTGTCACATGCAGGGGGGAAAAATCTTCTTCCTTGTTGATGTGTACGAACCGCCCATCTTTTCGAATCGTTTCATCTCCCCAATACACGGACGCCGCCTCCCGGCAGACGTTGCGCGGCAGGTTGCCGGTGGCGGTCGGCTTCAGCCCCTGCTCGCCGATGGCCTCCGCCAGCAGGTGGAAGAGCGTAAGGATCGGCGCTCTCGGTTCGCCGGCAACAACCGTCGCATAGGTCACCAGATTCGGAGAATCGAATGGAAAATGGAGAATCCGGTGCATCTGATCCGGCGACAGGCCGTGGAAATCCGCCATGGGGGCCTGGTTGCGCTGCCGCATGAAGCGGTCCGTAAAAGACTGGACCTCCTCCAACGAGGAGAATTGCCGCCCCTGCAGCGCCTGACGGATCTCCGCGAACACGCCCGCCGGGCCTTCGGGAGACAAACCCGGGCCCTGGCCTTCAAGGCAGCAATTCTTATACTTCCGGCCGCTGCCGCAGGGACAGGGATCGTTTCTGCCGATCTTCATGGCGGTGCCGTCCTGTTACGTATCGGGAAAGATACGGAAAGACCCCCTCGACGCATACCGGTAAACGGAAAAACCCCTGCGGTCCAGCGTCAAAACGTCCCGGATGCCGAGTGCCTCGGCGACGGCAACCAAAGTCGCATCCGCGTAATCCATGGGGACGTCGGAATATTTCGACATCAGACGGTCGCAGCGTTTGAGAAGCGCCGGCACCATGGGAACCAGTTCGGCCCCACCCGCAAGGACAAAATCAAGCGCCGGTTTCTGGCGGGAAAACGACGGGCCGAGCAGAAAGACCGCCTCGGTCAGCACCGGCTCGGTCGTGATCAGCCGTCCCCGGACATTCCGGAAAAACGCGACGCACCGCTCGTGATTCCGCTCGCTCCGATCGAGCAGTGCGACGAACGGGCCGGTGTCCAGCAGCAGATCAGCCACGCCGGATCCGGCGGCGCAGATGTTCACGGTGCGCTTCCCCGAGGTCGGGGATGCCGCTTTCCACCTTCCCGATGAGGTTTTTCACCCCGCCGTACGGGGAGGGCGTTCCTTCCCCCGCTTCTTCCCGGAGATAGCGCTCGAGCGCTAGCCGGACGATCTCCGAGCGGCGACGACGGGAGCGCCGCGAAAGCGCTTCGATCCCCTCTTCCAGTTCCGACGTCAAACGTACGGTCAGTTGGCCCGGCATACCGTTTCCTCCTTCGTTCCATCCGGCCTCGTGCAATGCAATACTACCGCATTTGCATTGCATCGTCAAATCCGGCGCGACCTGTATGTCCACGCCCTCGGCTCCTATTGACAGCGCCTCCCTGTCATTATAGTCTTTATTCTGGTCAACCCTAATGGAGGTCAGATCATGAAAACGCTGTCCCTCTCGGAAGCCAAGATGAAGCTGAGCGGGCTCGTGCAGGCCGTCAGCGATACCGACGAGGAGATCGTCATCACGAAAAACGGAGCCCCGGCCGCCGTGCTGATCAGCCTCGGGGAATTCGAAAGCCTGAAGGAGACCATCGCAGTCCGATCCGACGCCGCGCTGGCGGAGGAAATCCGGAAGGGATTACGGTCGCTGAAGGAGAAAAAGGCGCGACTGTACACGCTCGACGAATTGTTTCGATAGCGGCCTGTCATGAAACGGCCTCTTCGCAGGCTCAGGGTTCCAGACGAGATCGCTGAGCTTGTCCGCCGCATGCATCCGGACCTGAAGAGAAAGACCAGGGCGTCCATGAAGGCGATTCTTGCCGATCCCTTGTCGGGAAAGGCGCTGAAGGACGAGCTTGTCGGACTGCGAAGCTTCAGGGTGGGAACCTTCAGGATCATTTATCGTATCATGAGGAGCGTCGTCGAAATCGTCGCGATCGGTCCGCGCGAACGGATCTACGAGGAAACGTACCGGCTCCTGAAAAGGGAAATACGTTAAACCTGCCGACCTTGCCTTTCCCGCACCCGGTTCGGATAATGGGGGCATATCGGAGCGACGGGACAGGGGATGTCACTGGTCATCGAATGCGATTCCTGCAACTCGCGCTACCGGCTGGACCTCGCCCTGGTCAAGGGGCACGGAATCCGCGTCGCTTGCCGCAAGTGCGGCGCCGCGATCATCGTCCTGAGCTCGGAGGTAGCCACCCTTTCCACCAAGGAGCCGAAGGCGGCACAAGCGTCCGACCCCAGGCCGGAGCCGGAGAGAAACCTTCCGAAGGAGGTGCCGCCTGCTCCTCCCCCTGCATCGGACCCCGGCTCCCTTTCCTTCCCGGAACTGGCCGCACCGAAGGAAATCCCCAAGAGGCCGGTATTTCTGTTGCCGGCCCAGCCCCCATGGTTCCTGCATCCTCCCGTCGTCGCCCTCGCGGTTCTCGCCCTCCTGCTCGTCGGGATCGCAGGATTCATCACCTTCACATCTTCAGGCCAGAAGGCGCTCGCGACCGTCGTCTCCGCCGTGCAATCGATGTGGCGGCGGTGACGACCCTCCTCCCTTTCCTGCCCCGGAAAGCAGGGCCGCCAGGTCTTTGTCCTTTTCCTTTCGTGACAAACGGGACCCGGGTTGGTAGTATATATTCATAATATATACTTGGAGCCGGCCATGAAAAGCGCCAAACTGTTTCGAAACGGGCAAAGCCAGGCGGTACGATTGCCGCGCGAAATGCGGTTCGAAGGCGATCACGTCTTCGTGAAGAAAGCGGGCAACATCGTGCTCCTGATCCCGCCGTCGGGGTCGTGGGATGGACTCGTCGACAGTCTTTCGCGCTTCACGCCCGATTTCTTCGAGGACCGGGTGCAACTGCCCACGCAACGGCGGAAAGCTTTCCCGGAATGAAATACCTTCTGGACACCGACGGCTGCATCGAGCTGATCCGTCGAAAGCCCCCGAGGCTGATCAAACGCCTCACAAAGTGCCAACCGGGCGAGGTCGGGCTTTCTTCGATCACGACCGCCGAACTCTGGTTCGGGGTCGCCAAGAGCGGCGATCCCGTAAAAAACCGGGAGGCGCTCGCAGGGTTCCTGGTGCCGTTCGAAATCGCTCCGTTTGACGAGTCCGCAGCGGCGGCCTACGGCGAAATCCGGGCGGCTCTGGAAAAAGCGGGAACACCGATCGGTTCGATGGATCTTCTCATCGGCGCCCACGCGGTCAGCCTCAGCGTAACGCTGGTCACGGCCAACAGTCGGGAATTCCGGCGAATCCGGGGCTTGCGGCTTGCGAACTGGCTTACATCTTCAGGCCACCGATAAAACGCGAGAGGGCGGAGCCGGATAAACCAGCTCCGCCCTCTTCGGCGCTGACTTCTTTTACTTTCTAAGAACGTCCCTGGGTTTGCGGTTGCTGCTTCCTGGGGTAGGTGGGGACAGGGGCCGTGTGGCGGTTCAGCACCAGGCCCAGGATCTTCTCCTTCGGGAGCATCGCGAGCGCTTTCTCTACATCCTGGATGGAGGTCTTGCCCGCCTGGACGACCAGTACGATGAAATCGACCAGCGGGGCGAAGGCCATCGCGTCCGCGCCGGTCAGGACCGGCGGGACGTCGAACAGCACGTACCGGTTCGGGTACCGGTGCTTCATCTCCTCCACCAGCTTGATCATCCGGGGCGAGCCGAGCAGCTCGCTGCTTCCGGCGATCGTGCGCCCCCCCGAGATGAGGGTCAGCTTCTCGATCCCCGGCCAGACCATCAGGTCGGACACCGGGCAGCCGTCCAGAAGATAATCCGTCAACCCCTTCTTGCTCGGAAAGCCCAGGACTTCGTAGATCCGCTGCTGCCTCAGGTCGGCGTCGACCAGGAGCACCGTCTGGCTGAACGCTTTTGCGAACGTCAACGCAAGGTTGATCGCCGTGAGGGTCTTCCCCTCCCCGGGGATCGCGCTGGTGACCATCACCGTGGTGCCGCCCGACCTGTCCGTCCGTTGCAGGATGTTGGTCCGCAACATCCGGTAGGATTCGACCTCCGGCCCGTCGGCGTGGAAGGCGACGCACCGGTTTTCGACGATCTTTTCCGAATGGAGACGGACGGGCCGCGATTTGCTGTACCGGGGCGACACCCAACCCGTTTTCTTCTGCTCCGGCGCGGAAACCGTTCCTTCCTCCCGCGCGGGCGCCGCCGCCCCGGATCCCCTCACGGTTCCCTTCTCCGGGGCATCCGCATCGACCGGTCCGGGCTTCGGGGAGGGAGCCGAATTCCCGTTCTCCTGCTCCGGGGAGTAATTCGGGTTCCGGACGTCGATGAAACTGCCGCACTTGCGGCAACGGACGCGGGCCCCCCAGGCCCCCCGGATCCGCGACTCGTCCAGGCGGAAACCGGACCGGCACTCCTTGCAGACGACAAACAACGCCACGGCGGAACCGTTTCCGTTCGGCATCGTCTCCCTCGATTCCGGGCTCACAGGGGCAACCTGCGCATCACCTTGGCCCACAACACGTCCAGATCCATCACGACGAAGTGGAAAAGCATCACGAACAGCACGAAGGCGACGGCGGCGCCCGCCAGCAGGAGCTCCCGCCGTTTTTTTCGCCTTGCGATGTCCTCCCCGGTCACGATCTCCGGGATCCCGGCCAGCACGGGGAACGAGGTGGCCCGGGCCAGCGCCTCGGGAGTGCGCACGGCATCGTCGGTGCTCTCCTTCAACGCCGCCGCCCCGACCCCGGAGCCCATCCCCAGCACCAGCCCGATCAGCAGGATGGCCGGGATGTTCGGGCTGGAGGGCTTTTCCGGCAGCCGCGCCGCGTCGATGATGGAGAACCGCTCCGCGAGCTGCTCCTTCTCCAGCCCGTGCGCCACCCGGGCGTCCATCGCCTTCCTCGTCAGCTCGTCGTATTTCGCCTGCAGGTTGTTCCGTTCGACGACCAGCGCCCGGTACCCCTCCTCCACCCGCGGCGCCGTCTCGATCCGGCGGGTATAGTCGTTCCGCTTCCCCTGGGAGGCCCTGACCTGCCGCTTGACCGATTCGATCTCCGACTGCACCCCCGCCAGCTGCGACGCCAGGGTGATGTAGGCCGGGTTGTCCGGCTTGGAGCCGCTCGGGTCGCGCCCGAACTCCTTCTGCCGCCTCTCCAGCTCCTGGATGGCGGCCTTCGTCTTGATCACGTCGGGGTACTCGTCGGAAAAGCGGGTTTTCAGCTCCACCAGCCGGGTCCGCAGCTCTTTAAGGCTCTCCTTCTCCTGGCTCGTGGAATCCGGGGGGATGCTGGCCAACTGCTCCTGTAGGTACCCTTTCCGCTCTCGCAGGGAGCGGAGCTGGTCGTTCAGGCGGGTGATCTCCCGCTCCACCTGGTCGAGCGCCTGCAGATTGACCTGGGAGAGCTCGGGCAGGGAGGTCAAGTGCTTCTCCTTGTAGGCCGCGATCCCGTTGTCGACCGTCGCCAGCCGGGCCTGCACCTCCTTCATCTCCGCATCCATGAACTTGGAGGTCTCCGACGACTGCTTCTCCCGGGTTTTCAGGTTCTCCCCCAGGTAGAGGGAGGCCAGCTCGTTGGCGACCTTCAAAACCGTCTCCGGATCCCGCCCCTCGTAAGTGATGCTGAAGGCGATGGTGGCCTGGGCCGGACGCCCGGTCCGCGGGTCGATCACGTCGGCGCTGATCGTGTTGAACTTGATGTCCTTCCGCATCTTCTCGATGATCTCTTCGACCGGGTCCTTCTCCCGCATCTCCGGGTAAAGGCGGAACCGGTTGATCACCTCCAGAAGGTTCGTGGCGCTCATGATCCGCTGGTTGATCGACTGGAGCCGCTGGTCGGCGAAACTCGTGATGTTGGCCGTCACGTATTCCCGCGGGATCTCCTGCTCCTCGATCAGGATCGTCGTGGCGGCCTTGTAGCTCCTGGGAAGGGCGGCGGCAAGGACGATCGCCAGCAGGAAGACGGCGCCCGCGGGAACGGCGAGCGACCCCTTCCGGCGCTTGAGGATTCCCAGGAGATCGCCGACCGTCTTGACGTCCTGTTCCATCCTTGTCTTTTCCATCATCCGCGCACGCCTCCTTCCAGAAACCGTATTATTGTATTCCGCGGAAGAATCCTATTCGTACAGGGGGTATCGCACGGCGAAGCGGAGGGTGCCGGCATGCTGCTCCGCCGTTTCCGACGAGATCCTGTTGCGCAGCCGGGTGTACTGGTAAGCTGCCTCTACCGAGATGTCCTTCGTGAAATCGTACCGCAGCCCGGGACGCGCCCGCACGGTCTGCTCGTCGATCCCCTGGAGGGAGAACTCCCCCGCGTCGGAGAAGTTCCGGTAGTAACCAGCCGAGAAGGTTCCGGAAAGTTCGTACAGGAAGCGGCGCGCCAGATCGAGCACCACGGCGTTCCGTTCCGCGGCGCCCCCCCGCCCCGAGGCGGCCGTCACCGACCGACCGTACCCCAAACTCCCGTTCCCCCGTTCCCCCTTGTAGAAAAGGGAGACGTTGGCCACCCACCCCCAGTTGTCGGTCTTCTCCTTCCCGAACAGGAAGTCGAATTCCGACCGGGTGTACCGCCCCCCGATATCCGCCTGGACGCTCCACAGCTCCGTGGCCCCCTTCTGCACCCCGACGGTGAAGGCGTAATTCTCAACCGTCAGGCCCGTGAACCGGTTGCTCGCGTACGAAAAGCCGGCCCGCCCCTTCGTCTCGGTGAACCGCTGCCCCAGGTCGACCACCAGGTTCACGCTTCCCGAGTGGGTCTCGCTGTCCTGCAGCGGCTGGTCGGGATAGTCGACCCGGTTATACCCGTAGGAGAGGCCCGCGGCCGACTTCTCGCTCATCGAGATCTCGGCCCCCAGGGCGTAATCCTGCTGGCGGGTCCGGGTGGTTACCACCAGCCCGGATGTCTCGATCTCGTGTTCGGGGCGCTTGTCGGCGCGCAACGAAGCGTCGGCGGACAGCCGGAAGGCCGGCGTGAACCGGTACCCCAGCTTCCCCTGCCCCCTCGGGTTCCACGAGTCGAGATTTTCTTCCGCGGAGTAGTAGACCCCGTCCACCACGGAGGAGAGGACCGCATCCAGCCGCTCGGTCCTTCTGGAAAGTTTTAGGCCAGGGGAAACGGTGCCGACGTACGACTCCTTCGGGTTTTTCTCCGTGAAGAAGGGGTTGTTGTTGTATTCGCCTTTGAGCGCGAGCGACGGAACGACCCGGGTCTCGTCCCCACCGGCAACCGGGGGGAACAGTGCCGCGGCAAAAAGGAGCAGTACCGTTGCAACCGCCGGGGAACGGTCAGGGGACATAGACCACGTCGCCTCTTTTGAGCTCGATGTTCGTGTGCAGTTCCTTGCCTGCAGTAACGTCGTCGTAGTCGAAGGAGAAGACCTTCGTCTTCTCCCCTTCGTACCGGAAGATCCGGATCTTCGACCGGTTCGCGTACGGGGTGGGGCCGCCGGCGATCGCCAGCGCCTGCAGGACGTTGATGTTGGCGTTCAAGGTGGTCCGGCCGGGCGCCTGTACCCGCCCGAGCACGTAGATGTGCATGCTGTTCAACTGCCTCACTTCCACGGTCAAGAAGGCCTCCGGCACGTACCGGGCGATCTTCTGCTCGATCTCCTTTTTGAGCTGGGCGACCGTCTTCCCCCCGGCCGCCATCTCGCCGATCAGGGGGTAGGCGATCTTGCCGTCCGGAAGGACAACGACCTGCCGGGTCAGCACCGGGTCCTTCCAGACCTCGATGTTCAGCAGGTCCCCTGGGCCGATGATGTAGTCGGACCCAAGCCCCGCCGCCGGAACGGGGGGGGCCTGGGCGTCCTCGGCTACACCTAAGGACGACGCGCCCGCCGAAAGGACCAGGAACACGACCAGACAGGAAATTTTTCGGTTCATGGATTCTTTCCCTTCCTTTCGCACCCGAAGTGATTTCATATCCCCGCCAGCACTTTCGCGGCCTCCTCTTTCCCGGGGAAATCCCCCTTGAAGGCGATGCTCTTGCGGAGGGGCTCCTTCGCCTGCTCCTTTTTCCCCGCCCGGACGAGGGCCATTCCCAGGTGGTAGTTGACTTCGGGATGTTCCGGGAGCTTCCCCTGGGCCTGCCGGAGAAGGTCGACCGCCCGGTCCACATCGCCCTTCTTGTGGTAGATCCACCCCAGCGTATCGAGGATGACCGCCTCCCCGGGGCGCCGGTTGAGCGCGTTCTGTGCCAGCGAGAGCGCCTTGTCCAGGTCCCCGGCCGAGCCGTCGCGATCGCAGAGCAGAAACGCCAAGTCGTTCGCCGCGGGCCAATAGTCCGGATGCCGCTCAAGCACCCTCTCGTATACCCGGGCGGCCTTCCCGTACTCCTTCTGCGCGGCGTAGAGCTTCCCCAGAAGCGATTGGATCTCCATGCTCTCCGGGACGATCGCAACCGCCTGCTCGAACTCGGCGGCCGCCTTCCCCAATTCCTGCCGGGTCAGATAGTACTGGCCCGTTTTCACGTACCCCAGCGGGTGCTTCGGGGCCCGCCGCTTGATGTCGGCGTACCCGGCCTCGGCGCGCTTGAGATCCCCGGATACCGTGAACAGGTCGGCCAGATCGGCCCGCACCTCGAGATCATCGGGATTCTTTTCCAGGACCTTGGCAAGCGGTTTCTCCGCCTCCTTGAAATCCTTCTGCATGGCGTGGAAGCGCGCCAGCGCCCGCAGCACGTCCCGCGAGCCGGGATCGGCCTTCAGACCGTTCTGCAGGGCTTCCAGCGCCAGGCCCGTCTCATTTTTCATCAGGTGCGCCTCGGACAGGAGCAGGTATCCCGGGAGGAAACGGGGTTTCTCGCGCACGACCGTGCGGAACTCGGCCACCGCCCCCGCGCCGTCCCGTTCGAGCAGGAAAAGATTCCCTCTCGTCAGGTGGGCGTCCCCGTTGTTGGGGCTCGCCTTGATCACTTCCTCCACGTACCCCTTCGCCTTGTCGGCCTCCTGCCGCGCCAGGTGGATCCGCGCCAGAGAGTTCTTCGCCTGGAGGATCTCCGGCCGGTCGGGGTTCTTGTCCAGCGCCAGGCACTCTCGGAAAACGGTGGCCGCGTTGTCCATCCTGCCGGTGTTCCCGTAGAGGTCCCCCAGCGCCAGGCGCAGCGGGAAGCTCTTCGCGTCCCGGTCGATCCCCGCCGTAAGGACCTTTTCCGCCTCCCCGAATCCCCCCCGGGAAACGAAGAACCCGGCCACGTCCAGCCGGCACGCCTCGTCGGACGGCCTCGCCTCCAGGAGGGTCTGCAACAGTTCCCGGGCCTTCCCCTTCTCCCCCGTCCCCCAGTACAGGCCCGCCAGAGTGACCCGGTTGCCGTAGTTTTCGGGCTCCAGTTCGATGACCTTCTTCACCTCTTCGGCGGCGGGCCCGGTTTTCCCTGAGGCCGCGTACACGTCGGCCATGGCGCGGTGCAAGGGGAGCGATTTCGGGTTCAGCGCGATCCCTTTTGCCAAGGCCTCCTCCGCCCCCCGGAATTCTTTCTCTTGCAGGTGGACCCTGGCCAGGAGCAGATACAGCTCCGGGTTCGCCATCCCCTTGGCGATCATCCCCTCCAGGTGGGAGATCGCCTTCGCGTCCTCCTTGCCGGCCACGTAGACCGCACCTTTCAGGAGCCGCGCCTCCTCGTTGCCCGGGTCCTGCGCCAGGACGAGTTCGGCCTTCTCCATCGCCTTCTCCTTCTCCCCGCCGACCAGCAGGAGCTTGCCCGCCTGGACCTGGGCCGGAAGGTTCTTCGGGTCGAGCTCCGTGGCGCGCAGGATCGAGCGATAGGCCCCGCCCAAGTCGCCCCGCATCATCTGGACCATCCCCAACTGGAAGAAGGCGTCGGCGAACTTCGGGTCGATCTGGATAGCGTTTTTAAACTCGAGGCCGGCCTTGACGTAGTCCCCCTTCGCGACCAGGGCCTTCCCCTTGTCGTAGAACTTCATCTTCTTCGCCTCCGGGCCGCTGCAGGCGAGAAGGAACGCACTCGCGAGAACCAGGCACACGCCCGCGCACCGGTATCGCATCGTACCGAACCTCCGGATGGTCAACGGATTTTTATCAGGTCGTCGGGGTTATATACCAGACGCTCAGCACACCTGCCACCACGGCGCGGCGAGCACACGACGGGTCAGTGGAAAGGTCCCGGTTCCGCCGTGGAGCAGGAGGGCGCCGTCGGCAAGGTCGGGATACTCGTCCAGAAAGGACTCAAGCCCCTTGGCGTCGGACGGCCCGACCCGCGCGACCGCCTTGACCTCGATGGGCAGGACCCGTTGCGGCGTCTCGATCACGAAGTCCACCTCGGTGCCGGTGGCGGTGCGCCAGTACTGCACCTCCGGGCGTCGCGGCTGCACGTCGCGCCAAGCCAGCAGGTCCATGAGCACGAGATTCTCGAGATGGGCCCCGCGCGGTTCGGCCTCCCCGGCGAGAAACAGGGCCAGCGCGGTGTCGCTCCAGTAAAGCTTCGGAGCTTTGATCAGCCGACGGGTGCGGTTGACGGAGAACGCGGGAAGACGGATGACCTGGTAGCTGGCTTCCATCAGATTCAGGAACCGATGCACCTGGGGTTGCGCAATCCCCACGTCCCGCCCTGTCTCGGTCTGGTTCAGCAGGCCGCCGATGCGCAAACAGGCTGCCCGCATGAGGCGGCGGAAGTCCGGGAGGTTCTCCACCGCACGCAACGTCTGCAGGTCGCGTTCGAGATAGGTCTGGACGTAGCCGGAGAACCAGAGAGAACGCGCTTCGTCATCCGGCAGATCGTGCGCCGGCACGGGCATCCCGCCTAAACGCGCGGCGGCCCGCCAATCTTCCTCCGGGCCGGTGTCCGCGGCAAGTAGATCGCGCCAGTGTCCAAATGGCACGGCAAACAGTTCGCTCCACATGCCCGTGCGCCCAAATCCAAGGCGTTCGCGCCGGGTGAAGGGCCAAAGTGTGACGTACACCGCCCGTCCGGCCAGGGTCTCCGACACGCGCTCCAGCATGAGCAGGTTGGCCGAGCCGGTGAGGACGAAGCGGCCCGGGGTGCGCGCCGCGTCATCATCCACGAGGCGTTTGACGGCGATCAAAAGATCGCGGCTGCGCTGGACCTCGTCGAGCACCAGGGTGGGCGCCCGCCGGACCACGCTTTCCGGGTCGGCATCCGCCTGGGCGCGCAGGTCGAAATCGTCGAGCGTGAGGTAGGGCCGGTCGGCGAGCTGCGGCAGGGAGCGGACGAGAGTGGTCTTACCCGTCTGTCTTGCGCCGAGCAGCACGACGACAGGCGACGCGCGCAGGGCGCGCTCCATAGCAGCCGCGGCAACGCGGGGTAAAAAGGATGGAGCCACCTGGTTCCTCATGAAAGCATGATAATCATACTTTCATGGAATATCAAGGCAGATCATCCGTTTAGGGCAAACCAGGCATACAGCCGCGCACCGGTATCGCATCGGTTCGAACCTCCGGATGGTCAACGGATTATCTTTCAGACGAACCCCTTTATGGACAGGACCAGGAGCGCCGTCAGCGTGCCGGCGACAAGCCCGTCCAGGTTCTTCCGCAACTCGGCCATCAGCACTTCGCAACTGAAATAGAAAATCACGATCTTCGCCGCCACCTGCCCGAGGTGGGTCGCCTGCAGGTGCTGCTCGGGCAGGTTGGGGACCACCAGGGCCAGGAAGAAGATCAGGAAATCGAGCGGGGTGGATTTGAACCCTTCCCTGCGCTTCGAGAATTTCGATACCAGAATGTCGAGCACCGCCAGCAGGAAGAACGCCGCGTTGTAGACCCGAAGCGGCACCCCCTTGATCCAGCCGCCGGTCGACTGCGAGCTCTCGTACACGACGAACGGGATGAGAAGGTAAAGGGTCAGCCGCAGAGCCTCTCCCAGCCGGTCGCGCTTGAAGCGCCAGGCCGCCGCGATCAGCCCGGAAAACCCCAGGGCGCAGTACGGGGCGTAGGCGGGCAATTTCCCCGGTAGCAGGCAGGTCAGAGCCAGGAGCAGGGGGAGCCCGATCCGAAGCGCCCGGAAGACGGGCTTGATGAACTCCCCTTCCTCCTTCAATCGTTTCAGATACCGGAACCCGGAAAAACGGGGGATGTGCGTGGCGGGTATCGAGTGCCACCCGTTCCGGCCGGCCACCATCAACAGGGAGAGGGAGGCGACCGAGAACACGAGGTACCCTCCCAGCAGCAGCCAGTCCGAGTGGAAGCGGAACAGGAAGGCGGCGACCACCAGAAATGTCTGGCAGGCGTAAATCGCCATCACGGACTCCCCGTGATGCAGCCCGAGGGCCATGAGGTTGTGATGGATGTGGTTCTTGTCCGCGGAGAAGGGGGACCTGCCCTTCATCACGCGGATGGTCATCACCGACAACGTGTCCAGGACCGGGATCCCCAGGAGGAGGAGGGGGAGGACGGGGCTTACCGCCGTGTCCCCCTGCGTGAGAGCGAGCGAAAGGGTCACCGCCGTAAATCCGAGCAGCTGGCTCCCCGTGTCCCCCATGAACACCGTGGCGGGGTGGGTGTTGTAGCGCAGGAAGCCGAAGATCGCGCCGGCCATCGCCAGGCAGACAAGCCCTATGAGAAGGTCTCCTTCCAGGTAGGCGAGGTACCCGATGCAGCAGAAGATGAGCAGGCAGATGCCGCCGGCCAGGCCGTCCAGGCCGTCCGCGAGGTTGATGGCGTTGGTCACTCCCATGATCGCCAGGACGGTCAACGAGAGGGCGACCCAGCCGGGCAGGTCGTCCTCCCCCGGAAGGAGCATCCCCAGCGTGTGGATCTTGATCTTCCCGAGGACGACAACGACAAGGGCCGCAAGGAACTGCCCGAGGAACTTCCATTTCGGGCTGATATCCCTGCAATCGTCGACGATGCCGAAACCAACCACGATCGCCGCGCCGGCCAGCCAGGCCCAGATGAAATGTTCGCCGCGCGCCCAGAGAAGCACGGGGAGGAGCGCCCCCGCCGCCATCGCGATCCCGCCGATCCGGGGGATGGGCCGCTCGTGGACCTTCCGTTCGCCCGGGAGGTCCACCACATGGAACCGTTTCGCCACGGCGCTCAACGCCGGAATCAGGGCGATGGTCGTCAGAAGGGACACGAGCAGTGTGTAGAGGAAGATCAACGCTATCCCGCCCCCGGAAGAAACGTATCCAGGACAGGCACGATCTGCCGGGTGAATTCCTGAAGCCTCGCCTCGGCGTCCCCAAGCTGCTCCGATTCGTACACCGGGGTGATCAGCCGGATCAGGGCGCCGTCGGTCCGCCGCCGCGTGAGGGCGTCCCAGAAGGCGTAGATCTTCAACTGGTACATGTTCGTGAGGACCCGCCCGCGCTGCGGGAACCAGTAGTAGGTAAGCTGGCGGACGCCGCTTTTCTCCACGAAGGCCCGGCTCACCCGCATCGGGCTCCCGTCGCCGTTCTTTACCGGCAAGGCGATCGTTCCGGAATCCCGGAACACCCAGCCGCTTCCCGGAAGACAGGAGTCGGGCGAGTGGCTCGACTCCCCTTTCCGCTGGCTTTCGTTATAGGCGACGTAGACGTTGACCTCTTTTCCATGCCGGTCTTTGTAGTCGATGAGTGCATAGTCGCTTGGCTTGAGGACGTCCAGGACCATCGGTTCCATCGAAGAGCGGGTGCCGCCCCACTCGCTGACCGCCAAGGGAAACTGAACGAGGGATTTGGTCAAGGGCACCTTCTCCCGAAAATTCACCCCCTGGAAGATCGCCAACGTCCCCCCAAGGAGAAGGATCGCGACGACGGATTGGGGCATGCTTCCCACCACGGGTTTTACTTCCTCCAGGGGAATGGAGGGTTCAAGGCGCCTCCCCGGAAACCATCGATTCAACGCCCACACTTCCAGAAGGAGAATGGCGAGACTGACCATGAAGATCAGCCATCCGGAAAAGTCGTGAAAGATCCCTTCCGCCACGCGGGGGCCCCAGATCGGGTAGAGAACCCCGACGGACGCAAGGCGCAGGCTGTTGGTTACGATCGTCACCGGTATCGCCGAAAGGACAAGGATCGCACCTTTCCGGAACGAAAGCCGGTAATGGTACGCGAGCAGGAACCCGAGCGCCACCAGGGGAATGAGGTAGCGCAGGCCGCTGCATGCGTCCACCACCTGCAACTTGGAAAAGCCCAGGTCGATGATGTTCCCTTCCCGGTAGGCGCTCATCCCGAGGAACTGCAGCATATGCACACCGATCCGGGAGGAGAGGAGCTTCAACTTCAGGGAGACATTGCTGTAGATGAGATTCGGCGGAGGGAACATCACGAGCAGGAAGGCCAGGGGAAAGGCGATGACCTTCAATTTTCGCCAACCGAGATGCAGCCAACAAAGACCGACCACAACCAGCCAGAGCGACAGGAACAGCGCGGTGTATTCCCCCCCCAGTTCGCCCAGCACGTAAAGACCGATTCCCGCCCCGAGCGGAAAGAACCCTCCCCAGGAGGGTTCCGGCGGAATTCTCTTCAGCTCATCCCGTTTATCCCAGAGGAGGTAGAGGACTATCGGGGGAATAATGTAGCCGTAGGTGAAGTCTTCCCGCTGCCACATTCTGAGCAGGGTGTGAACCGACGTACGGTATAGCACCGCCCCGAGCAGTATATATACAAAAACCGCACTCAACCTTGCAGCTTTTTCAATAAACCCAGTTCTCAATCAACCACCAATCATCCCAGGCAACAATCCCGCCCTCTCTATTGCCAGACCGGATACTTCACTTGAAGCACTTATCAAAGTACTTAACCAGTTTCGCCGTTCCAAGCATTACTTCTGGATGCCGACCGAGGTCCCCCAACAAGTAAAATGCATAAAAGTCCTTCCACGGAACGCAACTGAATTCAGCCAGTTCCAGCCACCGACCGATTGCATTCTTGTATCTACCCTCTCCTCTACCATCTACCGTATTGGCTACCGTCCCGCTCTTATGGATATTCTTTTCATAAGTCTCCTGGAATCTTGACAGGTCTTCACGGTTAAAAACGATACCTGAACGATAAGCAAGTATAGCGAAATCGAGGTCTATCGCTCCATGGGAGATATCTTCGATCGTTTTTGATCGGTCTAATCCCTTACCATACCAATACGTCCAAATATACGGCCCCTTGTTCCCCTTCAAATTGCTGCGAAAATGCCTTGCCAGGGCCTCGGCTTTTTCCCGATACTCGTTGTTTCCGGTCACCTTGTGTAGCATTATTAAGGTACGACCGGCAGCCAACTGCTGGTTGAAGGGCAGCGGCACGGGGGGATTTGGAGAATTGGCGGAATGAGGTTCATCGGCAAAAAACTGATAGTAGCCTCTGCCTGTTGAAGCATCATAGTTCCAGTTTTTTTCAAAAACCGCCAATGCTGACTTCGCCACATTGGTATAAGTTAGGGCCTGAGATCGGTAACTGACCACCATGCAATTATCAACTAACCACGCAAAACGGGCCAACGGGTAGGTAATCATTCCTGAATGCACCAACCACACGAGCCTCTCACCATTCCTGCTGTAGTGGGTCGAGTTCCAACCGACAACTGAGCGGCCTCCGTAATCGGTAATGCCACGTTTCAGGTCGGTATTGCCAACTACGCGGTCGGCATGCCGGACGAAAGAAGCAAGGTATTTAGCATTCCGAGTGGCTTCGAACATGTCCAGGTAGGCTTCGAGAAGATAACTTTCCGCCCAAGCAAGCACACTATTATCATTCGTTGACCTGCTGTATCCTTCCCCTTTGTTGATCGCCTGGTCCATCGCGTCGAATTTATCAACTAGTTCATCCCGGGTACTTGAGGATACAAGTTTCGCTGCAAACACCCCCGGGGGAGTCACACATGCCAAAACCAGAAGAATAAAATTAACAAGAAGAGCCCTCGAACAATCTTTCATGAACCGTCTCGACCTCCAGCCCGTCTGTAGATTTCTACTTATAACTCATGACTGTTGAAGGAAGGGAATCTTCATGCTCGGACTGAAGGATTTGTCCCGTAATCGATGCCAACAGGGTGCAGAGTTGCCGTTCATAAGCCGCATATCGAAAACGTTTAGCTCCTAGCCTACTGGCGCATTCGCTTCGAAACCTTCTTGTTTCAGGTGATTCTTGAACCAGGTTCAACAAAGACCGAGCGGCTATGTTCGGATCAGAACTATCCACTGAAACTATAGCCGGGGCATCTTCAGGGACATCGCACCCATCAATAGGTGCTCCCCAGTAGAAGATTGGCTTACCTGCATGAAGGTATTCCGAAAGCTTTATCGGACTGAGTCCATAGGCATACACAGGAATCGGTGGCACCCCGAAAGCCAGAATATCAACATGGCCCATCAGTGCCCGACACGCCGCCTGTGGAACACCATCACAAACCCTCACATGTTTTTTCCCTATCGCCAAAGTCTTTAAATAGGGCAGAGCAGGACCGTCCCCGACAAACAAGAAACTGGCCTCGTGTTCAGGGATTCGACCAAAAAGGTCAAACAACCGCTCAACCCCGTTCGCCGTGTTCATCGAACCAAAATAAGCAACGATCGGTTTGGCTTGCTGACGCAATTCCTCAATTGCTTGCCACACGCTTGAAGGAGCATTCGTCGAAGGTTCGTTACTGGTGCACACTTTTTTATTAAGAGCATAAATGCAATTTGGAATATGTAAGAACGGCACCCGGGCAGGCACACCTCGCTGCTCGGCATACGCCTGTAGCCGCTTCAGGGGCGATAATATCGCATCAGCATTATTTAGGGCTGTTTTCAACGCTGATCCTGTCAAGGCATAAAACCCGTAGGAACGCAGCTCGGGGCGCAACTGCTTCGGCGCGTCCGGCCAGATATCGCGCACTTCGAGAAGCCAACTAAATCCGAAAAACTTTTTTGCCATCCAGCCCGCAAATGAGTCCAGCAAACCAGTCGAAGATGTAACCACCACTTTAATACCAGGCTTCCGATGCAGTCGCCAAAGGAGAAACGTCGATCGCACAAAAAAGACTGCCATATTCAGTGCTCTCCGCAGCCCCTTTGCCGCGACAAAGAGCCCTTCCAGCCTCAGAAATGGAACACTGCCTATCCGTCTAATTCCGGCGGGACTGCGAACCATTGACTTATTACTCACCGTCGAAGAAACGATCAGGGGCCGGTACCCACCACGCCTGGCAAGGTCAGCCAAAGCGAGAGGGCGAATTACGCCTGCCGACTCACCATCCGAAGCGGTATCACACAAGTAAATAAGGCGTTTTGTTTTCCGATCTCGCTTGGCTGACATTCAGGTCATCTCCCCAAAAAACGATCGTGATGTCTTTTGTTTATGGGGATACGACAAATTCGATAGCGAAAACATCTGTTATAAGTTGTTCGTCCCCTACGAAGGAATAAGCTTGCGATACAAATTAATCAGTTTGGCTGCTTCCGTGTCCCAATTATAAATTTCGTCCACAATTTTTTTGCCGCGCTGTCCCATTGCCTCGGCTTCAGCCGGGTATTCAAGTATCCAGATCATTGCATCTGCAATTGCTTTTGGATTCATTGGATCTACCAGCAAGCCACAGCCTGCGCCACCAACAATTTGCCGCCACAATGGAAAATCAGAGGCGATTACCGGCAAGCCAGCGGCCATGTACTCGAACATTTTTACAGGATAAGCATCAACGTAATTCTGCGTCGGGGATAGAACTACAAGTCCTGCCCTCACATTACCCAACAAGCCTGCAACTTCCGGACGGGTCATAAGTCCGTGATAATTAACTGCCGACCAAGAGGGCAATATACATAGCTCATCCTTCAAAGCCTCAGGATCAAATCTGCCCGCCATCTCCAGCCTTACATTCGGCAAGTGTCGAAGAGACCCCAACGCGTGGACCATCTCCCGCGCACCGCGATTTTTCGCAATCCGCCCTAGATAAGCGAACTTCAGCGGTCGCCGAGCATAAGGTGTTGAAGCAGACAGGAGCAGTTCAGACTTGATGGGGAAGTTTTGCACCACAACTGTTTTATATGAGGGGAAACGCTTCGCGATTTTTGGCGTCGCGGGCACAATCGCATCAAAGAACCTTGCAGCAAGCCACTCCAGCGTACTCATAGACAATGCAACAGGGCGCCGGAGAACTTCGGGTATCCAATACTTATTCAGTACTTGGAGCGGCACATCTTCATGGACATCATAGAGAACCTTATGTCCAAGCATTTTTAGCAATAATCCCAAAGGGATTAATTCCGGGTCGTGGAAATGAATTAGAACTGGTTTCTTCTTGAAAATGAAACGAATAGCACGCGCTGGACCCACTAGGGCACGACAAAAACGCCATATTCTCAGACTTCCCAAGTCATATATGTAAGGCTTCTCCTCTGATAACTCATTACCAATTCCATCCGCCACTACTAACGCCACTTCATACGGTATTGCTTTATTGAGCGTCTGGACCTGTTTGACGAAGATACGAGCGTCAGTGCGGGGGTGAAGAGTGGTGAGATGAATAATTTTTTTGATAGATAAAGACTGAATTTGTTTTCGATATTTAGATAATATTGTTTTTGTTTTTCGCTTCGCCTTTTAAAGTTGCGTTTACAGTTAAACCCCAGCCCAAGGCTGGAATTGGCCAAAAAACAGATTTGGCCGTTAAAACCAACAGTAAAGATAAAAAATTTATCGCAAGTGCCAAACCCCATTCGTTTGCGTTTCCATCTCTATTTTTCACCGAAAACAATGAGACAGCGAAACAATAAATTATCAGCCCCAAATAAATACAAAATCCGATAAAACCAAAACTAACCCATGCGGAAAGCACATTATGCGCATATCCGCCAGGTCTCCCCGCATAAAAGTTACCTGCATACTTACCAGTAATAGGGTTTTCCATCACTTGGTCGATCGCGATACGCTGTAATTTCTTCCTGCCCACCCAAGATGATGCTTTATCCAGATCTAAAACCTGCATCTGCCTGGATGGATTCAATTGCCTATGTAAATGTAAATCATCAATAAATCCTGCCAAACCTAAGCCTAATACAAAAAGAAGCAATATCGAACTCAAAATGTATCGCCATGATTTAAGGACTAATATGACGGTAAATGCTATAAACAATGCTATAAAGCCATAAAATTCAGAGCGTCCGCCTAGTAAAAATATAAGTATAATACTTGATGCTATCAACATCGATCTAACATAGATCGATTCATAAGTAATTAACAGATAAACGGCTACAATTAATGCGCTACGTGCAAAACCTTGATACGTTGCAATTTTATCTTCTGCAATAAACTGTGTTCTAACATTAAGCATCATTGTGTTTTTATCAAACAAACATATCGCAATAATAAACATTGCAATAAAACAGCATGTTAAAATAATTCTCAATCTATCTTGGCGTATTGGAAGATAGACACCTACCAAAAACAGTGCAACCCATGAGAACAATGTCGTGAGACTTTGATTCAAAGGGCCTTCGCCGCTTTCAATACCGGTTCCAAAAAAATAGTGGACAAACGTCCAACTAACCACAAATGTAAGTAATACCGCAAACAAGACAGAAACATATTTATTGGAATATAAAAATGTTCTGAAGATGGAAACAAAAACCATTGAGAAAAGAACGCATAGCAATACTGTTGTTGGACCGAATAGACCTGCGGCAAATGGTGTGATCAATTTAACTGCAACACAAAGGTGGTAAAAAAAGAAACCTGGAAAAAGGATGAAAAAACCGGCCTCTGCGATAAATCGCAGGTATTTTTTTGATGGAAATATTGAATCGGTCATCAGGCTATTAAAAACAATTGCAATGAAGTGTTAATGGAAATTAGTTTTATTATTTCTTACGATATAATAACAAGTCATTAATGTCGCAGTGGTTAGAAGAAATAGAGAAGCTACTAAAGCCGATAAAGGTGATACGGCATAGTTAAATTCAAGCTTGGTACAATTTACAAGTATCATGAATAGTCCCAATGCCAATAAAACATTAATGGTATTAATCCCAATCACAAAGAATGCATCGATCATGCTACGGGATGCAACATATATAGAATATGGTACTGACGCAAGCATTACGATTCTAGTGGTAGAAACAAGCGATGGAGATAGATTACTGCCGAGATACAACTTCAATATTGGCTCGGCAGCGAACTCAAATATCAAAAATATTGTAAAAGATAAAACCGAAGTCCCAATAAGAGCGAGCTTAATATATTTATTAATGAATGCTGAGTCATTGCACGCTATTGCAGCGCTTGCTCTTGGAAGAAGTACGAGGCCGATAGGCCCGAAAACTGATCCGCACATATTTAGTAATGAAATGCCAAATGCCACATGTCCGCCGGCAATTACCCCAGCACTATGAGCTGTTAGAGTCGCTGGAAGCCCGAACAAAGTGGCAAAACCAAAATCTGATGGCATTCTTTGTATACCAAAAACGAACACCTCCTTCAAAGACATACATGATAACGACCCTGTCAGTTTAGGCAATATGGACATAGCAAACACGCAACCTCCTGTAAAAACCCAACCAACGCCCGTCCAGCCAAGCATGGCCTCTGGAGTTTTGGTAGTATAGGCCGCCACCACCGGTATGATTGCAATATTTATAATTTGAAGAAGATTACAGGCTACCATCCGGGTATGTCCTCTGTAGTAGGCATAACTGATTGAGTGCAACATATAACCAACCATCATCATACTGATAGGGGCAGCAAGATTTGAATATTTACTATTGCTAAATAGGAGCTTCGCTGCCACCTCTGGAAACATGTTAACAATTAATGTAAAAATAAAAACTGTAATGCTAACAATAAACATGCCTCCCTTAAAATAACTGTCAGACATTTGTTTGTTTTTTGTTCTACTAAAGGCAATGTAGCGCGGAATAGCTACACTACAACCAACCGCAAGTGCAGGGAATAGAAAAGAATTAGTACGTCGACATAAAGCATATATGGCAAACCCTTCGTATCCAAGCTGTTGGTTTGCTGCTCTATAAACCAACAAACCACAAATCAGTACCAGCACTTGCGTTAAAAAGGTAATAAACAGATCTTTTTTCATGTTAAGTGAAAAAACATTTTATTCCCAAAAAATATATTTTTGCCAACTGCTACTTAAATTCCTGTGATTAATATAACTCCAGCACCAATGGAA
>MGQW01000030.1 GCA_001798885.1 Deltaproteobacteria bacterium RBG_16_64_85 | reverse complement strand
TCCATGTCGCGCAGCTTGTGGACGAGGACCGCCAGGTCCCCGACATACTCCTCCCGCCGCGCCTCCGCGATCACCAGCTCCACGCCGTGAATGGTGTAGGACTTCGATCCCTGGATGAGGTCGTAGAGCAGCGAGATCTGCTCGGAGGTGAGGTCCTTGGCGAGGATGTCCGAGACGGCCCCCAGGTTCGCGCCGCAGGACAACAGATGCGCCGCCGCCTGGTAGTCGGATACGGTCGTCGAGGGGAAGATGAGCGAGCCGGTGTCCTCGTAGATCCCCAGCATCATGACGGTGGCCTCGTCCGCCGTGATGGGGATCCCGCGGTCTTTCAGGATTCCCACGAGGATCGTCGTCGTGGACCCGGCGGGGCGGATCACCTCGACGCTTCCGTGAAGGTCCGCCTCCTCGTCCGGGTGGTGGTCGTAGATGTGGAGGTCCACCCCGGGCCGGTTCACCACCTCCCGGAAGACGCCGATCCGGGCGGAGTTGCGGATGTCGACCAGGATCACCCGCGTGACCTTGGCGAGGTCGATCTCCCGCGCCTTGCGAACCTCCAGGGCGTAGAAGGCCGACTGGATGAGGAATCCCTTGACCGTCTCTTCCTGGGACCCCGGCAGGACGAGGACGGCTTCGGGGTAGAGCTTGTGGGCCGCCACCATCGAGGCGATGGTGTCGAAGTCGGCGTTGACGTGGGTGGTGATGACTTCCATTTCCTTCCAAGTATACAGAAAAGGGCAGGAACGTTCCCGTCCCTGCCCTTCCCGTTAAACCCGAATCCGCCGAGACTCACCCTTCGGCTGCGTCGCCTCGGAGGGGGACTCCGTTCGTGGCTCGCCGTGCGGTGAACCTGCACGGCTGCGCTTTACCTCACTGCGCCCCCCTCCTGCGACGACTCCGCCGGATCTTCCCGTCCCGACCTAGAACAGGGCCTTGAGGTACTCCCGGTTGAGCCGGGCGATGAACTTGACGTCGATCCCCTTCGGGCACGCCGCCTGGCACTCGTAGTGGTTCGTGCAGTTGCCGAACCCGCAATCCTGCATCGCCTGGAGCATGTTGGCGACCCGCTCGGCCGCCTCCACCTGCCCCTGCGGCAGGGCGGCGAACTGGGAGACCTTGGCCCCCGTGAAGAGCATCGCGGCGCCGTTCGGGCAGCCCGCCACGCAGGCCCCGCAGCCGATGCACTCGGCGGCGTCCATCGAATACTCCGCGTTGGGCCTGGGGACGGGGATCGCGTTGGCGTCGGGGGCCCCCCCGGTGTGCGCGGAGATGTATCCCCCCGCCTGGATGATCTTGTCGAGGGCGCCCCGGTCCACCATCAGGTCCTTGAGGATGGGGAACGCCCGGGCCCGCCACGGCTCGATGTAGATCGTGTCCCCGTCCTTGAATTTGCGCATGTGGAGCTGGCAGACGGTGGTCCGCTCCTGCCCGCCGTGGGGGACGCCGTTGATGACCTGCGAGCAGACCCCGCAGATCCCCTCCCGGCAGTCGTGGTCGAAGACGATCGGCGGTTTCCCCTCCTTGATGAGGTCTTCGTTCACCACGTCCAGCATCTCGAGGAAGGAGTGGTGCTCGGTGATGTTTTTCGCGGTGTAGGTTTCGAAGCGGCCGGGCTTGCCCGGTGCGGCCTGCCGCCAGACGATCAGCTTGAGGGTCATTGTCTTGTGCTCGCTGTGTCCGCTCATTATTTATAGCTCCTTACCGCGAGATGGACGTGCTCGAATTTCAGCGGCTCCTTGTGGAGCTCGGGCTCCTTGCCGATTCCCTTGAACTCCCAGGCGGCCGAATAGCAGAAGTTTTCGTCGTCGCGCTTGGCTTCGCCGTCCTCGAACTGGTATTCCACGCGGAAGTGGCCGCCGCACGACTCGTTGCGGTGAAGGGCGTCTCGGCAGAGAAGCTCGGCGAACTCGAGAAAGTCCGCCGTGCGCCCCGCGTTCTCCAGCTGCTGGTTGACCTCCGCGCCGTTGCCGGTGATCTTCACGTTTTGCCAGAACTCCTCCCGGATCCCCGGGATCTTCGCGATCGCCTCGGAGAGGCTCTCCTTGCTGCGGGCCATCCCCACGTTGTTCCACATCAGGGTGCCCAGCTCCCGCATCAACTCGGTGACCGTCCGCTTTCCGTTGATCGAAAGGAGCTTCTTGCTGTAGGCCTTGACGTCCTCGATCGACTTCTTGCACTCGGCGTGATCCGGCTTCACCTTCCCGGGCTTGGTCTGCGCCAGGTAGTGGGCGATCGTGTAGGGAATGACGAAGTATCCGTCGGCCAGCCCCTGCATCAGGGCGCTCGCGCCGAGCCGGTTCGCCCCGTGGACCGAGAAGTTCGCCTCGCCCAGGACGAACAGGCCGGGG
Organism: Deltaproteobacteria bacterium RBG_16_64_85; assembly: GCA_001798885.1. Classification (NCBI taxonomy): domain Bacteria; class Deltaproteobacteria; species Deltaproteobacteria bacterium RBG_16_64_85. The sequence continues at coordinate 9,974 of MGQW01000030.1, read as the reverse complement.
AGATTGCTCATGGCATTATAGTCGACCCACAGGCCGCCCATGGAATAGTGGGGGGCCGGGTAGATGCGCATCGGCACCTTGTAGCCGTTCTCGTCGGTGATCCGCTCGTACATCTCGAAGAGGTTACCGTACCGCACTCGGATCGTGTCCTCGCCCAGGCGCTTGATCGAGTCGGCGAAGTCGAGGTAGACTCCGCGCCCGCCGGGCCCCACGCCGCGCTTGTCGTCGCACTGCTCCTTCGCGGCGCGGGAGGCGATGTCGCGGGGGGCCAGGTTCCCGAAGCTCGGGTACTTCCGCTCGAGGTAGTAATCCCTCTCCTCCTCGGGGATCTCGTTGGGGCCCCGTTTCTCGCCCTGTTTCTTGGGCACCCAGATCCGGCCGTCGTTGCGGAGCGACTCGGACATGAGGGTCAGCTTCGACTGGTAGTCGCCCGACTGCGGGATGCAGGTGGGATGGATCTGGGTGTAGCAGGGATTGGCGAAGAACGCCCCCTTCTTGTGGGCCTTCCAGATGGCGGTGACGCTTGCCCCCATCGCCATCGTGGAGAGGTAGAAGACATTCACGTAGCCGCCCGTGCACAGGCAGACCGCGTCGCCCACGTGGACGCGGACCTCGCCGGTGACGAGATCGCGGACCGTGATCCCCTTGGCCTCTCCGTCGACCACCACGAGGTCGAGCATCTCGGTGCGGGGAAACATCTTGACCGTTCCCAGCTTGACCTGGCGGGAGAGGGCCGAATAGGCGCCCAGCAGCAGCTGCTGCCCGGTCTGCCCCCTGGCGTAGAAGGTCCGGGACACCTGGGCGCCGCCGAAGGAGCGGTTGTCCAGGTAGCCGGCGTAGTCGCGGGCGAAGGGGACGCCTTGGGCGACGCACTGGTCGATGATGTTGTTGCTCACCTGGGCCAGGCGCCACACGTCCGCCTCGCGGGCGCGGAAGTCGCCCCCCTTGATCGTGTCGTAGAAGAGCCGGTAGATGCTGTCGTTGTCATTGGGGTAGTTCTTGCCGGCGTTGATCCCCCCCTGCGCCGCGATGGAGTGGGCGCGCCGGGGGCTGTCCTGGTAGCAGAACGCCTCCACGTTGTAGCCCAGCTCGCCGAGGGACGCGGCGGCGGATGCCCCCGCGAGGCCGGTGCCGACCACGAGGATCTTGTACTTGCGCTTGTTCGCGGGATTCACCAGCTTCATCTCGAAGCGGTGCTTGTCCCACGTCTTTTCGATCGGTCCTGTCGGGCATTTTCCGTCGAGTATCACAGGGGACCCCCTATTTGGTCAAAATGCCGGCGAGGATGAGAACCGGGATGGCGCTGTACCCCACCAGGAAGAGCACGCTGATCAGGTTGCCCAACATCGTTACCTTCGGAAGCGTCTTGTCGTTGCTGCACCCCACGGTCTGGAAGATGCTCTGGATTCCATGGCTCAAGTGGAGAAACAGGGTCACCATGGCGGCCACGTAGATCAGGGAGATCGGGGTGACCCGGAAACTGGTGAGCACCATCTTGTAGACGTCGCCCGGGCGGTTGGCGACCGCATCCGGCAGGATGTCCGGCGTGACCCGGACCGTGAACTGCAGGAGATGGTAGACGAGGAAGGAGAGGAGCAGGACTCCCGTCCAGATCATCGTCTCTCCGGCGAAGGTCGCCTTGAGCTTCTTGCTGACGGCGTACTTCTCCGGGTTCGCCGCGCTGTTCTCCAGCGTCAACTGGATGCCGAACCAGACGTGGATCGCGAGCATGAGGAACATGAAGCCGCGGAAGATCCAGACCAGCGGGCCCAGGCTGTGGAGCTTCTCGGCGTACGTGTTGAGCGCCCCCGGGCCGATGAAGATCGTGGAGTTCCCCAGCAGGTGCACGGTGACGAAGAAGAGCATGAAGAAGCCGGTGACCCCCATCAGTACCTTCCGCCCTACGCTGTTCGTCATGAATCCCATGACACTACCCCTTCTCCATGGATTTTTCTTCTCGAGGCGAAGATTGTATTCTGCATACACGCCGTTCCGCTTTTCTTTATATCGCCGTCCGACACGAATCGCAATAAAGAATCGAGGATTATTTTTTGCGGAAAATTCCCTATCCCCTGGGGTGGTGTTTCCGGTGGACCTCCCGGAGCCGCTCCGGCGTCACGTGGGTGTAGATCTGCGTCGTCGAGATGTCGGCGTGCCCCAGCATCGTCTGCACGGCCCGCAGGTCCGCCCCGCCCGCCAGCAGGTGGCCCGCGAAGGAGTGGCGCAGGGTGTGGGGCGAGATCTTGATCCGGATCCCCGCCGCCCGCGCCCACTTCGCGATCCGGTTCCACAGCGTCTGGCGGGTGATCGGCCGCCCGAGGCGGCTTAAAAACAGCGCGTTGGTCGCCTTTTCCCTCAGGAACTTCGGCCGCCCGTCCTTCCCATACTCGCGCAGCGCCGCAAGGGCCGCCTCCGCCACGGGGACGACGCGCTCCTTCCCGCCCTTGCCGAGCACGCGCAAAAAGCCGGCGTTGGCGTCCACGTTCTCCATCCGCAGCGTGACGAGCTCCGAGGCGCGCAGCCCCGCCGCGTACAGGAGCATGAGCATCGCGCGGTCGCGCATCCCCTCCGGCGTGGCGCGGTCCGGCGCCGAAAGGAGACTCTCCACCTCGGTCACGGTCAGGTATTTCGGGAGGGGGCGGCCGATGCGGGGGCCCCGCGCCGCGGAAACGGGGCTTGCCGGGAGAAACCCTTCGCGCTCCAGGAACCGGAAGAACGACCGCAGCGAGGAGACGTGCCGCGCGATGCTGCGCGCGGAGAGCCCCTCCTCCCGGAGCGCCGCGAGGAACTTCAGGTGGTGGACGCGGGAAAATTCCTTCAGGGAGATGGAACCGCCGGAGAGGAACGTCGAGAACCGGCGAAGGTCGAAGGCGTACGCCTCCAGCGTGTTCGGGGAGAGCCGCCGCCCCGTCCGCAGCTCCACGAGGAACGCGTCCACGAGGGCGTCCGTGTCCATGGGCTGCAAGGAGGCCTTCACCTGCGGCCGGCCGCGCCGGGGACCTGGACCTCCCCCTTGTCGTCGTCCGCCGCGGAGTCCAGGATGCGGGCCGTAACCGTCTCCAGGTCGATCACCGCGCAGGTGGGCCTGCCGCTCACGAACCCGCACGCCTCGCCGGGGTTGATGACCAGGGCCCTGCCCACGCGCATCGTCAGCGGCCGGTGCGTGTGCCCGAAGAGGATGAGGTCGAATTTCCCCCCATCGCCGATCTCTCCCTGGAGTTCGTCGAACGCATGGGACATGAGGATCTTGCGCCCCCCGATCTCGCAGAGATAAGGCCCCCGGTGAAACCGGTTCCCCGAAACCGCCTTCAGCCCCACCCGGTTGACGTCGTTGTTCCCGAAGACTCCCAGGAGCGGGATCCCGCAGGCGCGGAACGGCTCCAGGACCAGGGGGGAGCAGACGTCGCCCAAATGGAGGACCGTCTCCACGTGCTCCCGCAGGAAGACGGAAAGGATGTCCACGGCGCTGCCCCGGTTGTCGTGCGAGTCGGAGAGGATCCCCACCTTCACCTTCGCCCCCTCACTCCCCGATCGCTTCGAGGAGCGCGGCGCGGATTTCCTCCAGCCGGCCCTCGTCCGTGATTTTGCCGAGGCCCCGGTCCGTCAGATAGAAAACGTCGGCGACCTGGTCGGCCTTCGTGGAGATCTTCGAGAGGGCGATGTCGATCCCCATTCCCGTCAGTGTCCGGGTGATGTCGTACAGGAGGCCGATGCGGTCGTAGGTGAAGATGTCCACGACGGTGTAGCGCGAGGAGACCGAATTGTCGAAGACCACCTTCGTCGGGCGGTACCTGGATACTTTTTCCCGCACGAACCGGGCGATCTTGCGCTCGGCCACGAGCTGCTCCACCGTGGTCTCTCCGCGCAGGACGGCGGAAAGGTCCTGGAGCACCCGCTCCTTCTTGTCGTCGCCTTCAAGACTTTTCCCCAGGTAGTTCACGTAGAACGTATCGAGTGCGACCCCGTCGACCGATGTGGCGATCGTTGCGTTCAGGATGTTGATCCCGTTGACCGACAGCGTCCCGGCGATCTTGGCGAAAAGCCCCCGCTGGTCCTTCCAGACGATGTTCAGCTCCGAGGCGCCGGATTCCGGGTAATCGACCGCCTCGACCCGCGGCGCGGTCCCGTCGAACCCGGAAAGGAGTCGAAGGTGATCGGAAAACCGGCCGTCCGGCGTCCCCAGGAAGTAGCGGTCGTCGAACCGGGAGAGGTACCGGTCGACCTCCGCCCGGGAGAACGCCGAGAGCCACTCCCGCACCTGCTGGCGGCGCTGCAGGGGGCGCTCCTCGTACACCCGCTTGAGCTTCCCGGTCTCCAGGATGTTCTTCGCCTTGTCGTAGAGCTCGGCCAGGAGCATTGCCTTCCACTGCGTCCACACTTCCGGCCCTACCTCGCGCAGGTCGGCGTAGGTGAGCAGGTAAAGCTGGTCCAGCCGCGGCTGGGTCGTCACCACCTCCGTGAACGACAGGACGAGTTCGATGTCGTGCAGGTCCCGGCGCTGGGAGGTGTGCGCCATCAGGAGGTGGTTCTCGACGAGGAACACGAGGTCCGCGACTTCCGACTCGGAAAGCCCCATCCGGGGGCCGATTCTCCCCACGATCTCCGCGCCGATCCGCGAATGCCCCTGCCCCTTCCCCTTCCCGATGTCGTGCAGGAGAATCGCGAGGTTGAGCAGGTCCTTGCGGGAGACCGACCGGTAGATCTTCAGGAACTCCTCTTCCTCCTTCGTGCGCCGGTCCGCGTTTTCCAGCCCGGAAAGGACGCTCGCCGCGCGGATGGAATGGATGTCCACGGTGTAGACGTGGTAGATGTCCCGCTGCACCTTGCTGTACAGGGGGGCGAACTCCGAAAAGTAGCGCCCCAGGAACCGGCACTCGTTCATGGCCAGCAAGGTTTCCCTCACCCAGTGCGGGTCGGAGAGGATCTCCAGGAAAAGCCTTCCGGCCCGGGGGTCCTCCCGGAACTCCTGTCCGGCCGCAGGAAGCGCCCGCTGGATCTGCTTCTTCGCCTCGACGGAGAGGACCGAATGGGTTTTCTGCATCGTCCGGAAGAATTCGAGAATGCTCACCGGGTCCTTGTGGAAGGAGGAGCTGTCCTTGAGGCTCAGCTTCCCCCGGTAGAGGATCCCGGCCCCCGCCATCGTCTTCCTGTGGATCGAGAAGAAGGGCTTGCGTCCCCCCTCCGGCAGGAACCGGTCCACCTCTTCCAGGAGCTCGTCGGCGAGGTGGGCGACGGAAGCGGCGTGCATGTAGTACGCCCGCATGAACCGCTCCACCCCGTAGTGCTCGCCGAAGGTCCGGTAGCGGAAGAGGTCGGCCATCTGTTCCTGGACCTCGAAGGTCAGGACGTCGGTCTTCTTCCCCGTGAGGATGTGCAGCTCGTTGCGGACGCGCAACAGGTAGGACAGGCCGTGGTGGATGGCCCGGATCGTGTTGGAGCCGACGACCCCCTTGTTCCGCAGGTCGAGGAGGGTGCGGCATTTGTACTTGATGCGCGCCGTCCAGATGGCGGTGTGCAGGTCCCTCAAGCCTCCCCTGCCCTCCTTGACGTTGGGCTCGAGGACGTACACCGTGGAGCCGAACTTCGCGTGCCGGTTCCGCATTTCCCTGATCTTCTTCTCGATGAACTTGTCGGCGTCCGAATAGAAGAGGAATTTCTCGATCTCTTTCTCGGCGTCGCCGAAGAACGGTTCGTCCCCGGCGATGAACCGGTAGTCCAACAGCGCGGTCCGGATCGAATCGTCGGCCGCGGCCATACGGACCGTCTCCTTGACGTTGCGCACGCTGTGCCCCACCTCCAGGCCCAGGTCCCAGAGCGGATAGAGCATCCATTCGGTCAATGCCTCGACGTAGCGGTCCAGCTTGCGGGGGTGAAGGAACAGAAGGTCGATGTCGGATTTCGGGCACAGCTCCTTCCGGCCGTACCCCCCGACCGCGACGACCGCCATGCGGTACTCGAGGTCCGGCGTGACGGACAAGAACCGCTGCCGCCCCCGTTCGTGCAGGGCCCGCAGAACGACGTCCATGGCCTCCGAATAACACCGGCAGGCGTCGACCCCGTTGCACTTTGCGAACCGCTGCTCCTCGTGCAGAACGGAGAGTGTCCCCGAAAGATACGCTCTCAGGTAATCGAGGAACTCGCGGTCGGACAGCCCTTCCTGCGCAGGCGGGAGCATGAAGACGGGCAAGGTCATGGCGGCTCTCTCACAGGCCCGCATGGGCCAGCGCGCCTTTTTCCCCGTAGTAGCGGATCGCCTCGACCACGCTGTCGGCGATGGTCGCCAGGTATTCGGGGTCGTACAGGCGGGCCTCTTCCCGCCGGTTCGTGATGAACGAGGCCTCGACGAGCACCGCCGTCATCCGTGCCCCCACCAGGACATAGAAGGGCGCCTGCTTCAGCCCCAGGTCGGCCACCTTGCCGAACCGGCCGTTCACGTTCTTCACGATGGCGTCGTTGACGGTCTTCGCGAGCCTCAGGGATTCCTTCTTCCGGCCGTAGGTGGACAGGTCGTCGATGATGAACTTGACCGCCGAGAGCTTCGCCACGGGGACGCCGTTTTCGCGTGCCGCCAGCTCGAGGGAGTGGCGGTCGCTGCTCGCGCGGCTCAGCACGTACGTCGATATCCCTTCCGCCTTGCGGTTCGGACTGGCATTGATGTGCAGCGAGACGAAGAGGTCGGACCGCGCTTCGTTGGCCATCGCGGTGCGCTCCTCGAGGGGGATGAACACGTCGCTGTCCCGCGTCATCTTCACCTCGTAGGCCCCGTCCCGCCGCAGGAGATCCCGGACCCTCCGGCCGATCGCCAGGACGACGTCCTTCTCCCTCAGGCCGGTCGGCCCGATCGCGCCGGGATCCTTGCCGCCGTGCCCCGGGTCCAGCATCACGCGGATCTTCCCCCGCGAGGGGGCGGGCCTCGGTTCCGGGGTTTCCCGCGGCGCCGCGGATCCGGCGGGAGCCGCGGTTTCCGTCTTCCCGTCGATATCGATGATGACGCGGAAGGGATCCGTCATCGTGAAGACCCGGTAGCTGCTCTCCCTCTCCAGGTCGACCACTACGCGGACGACCCCTTTCCGGAACCGGCCGGCGCGGACGACCTTGAGCAGGCCGTTGCGCACCTGGACGGGCGTCTTGAGGATCTCCTTCCGGATGTCGGCTCCCTGGAGATCGATGAAGATCCGAGGCGGGAGGTTTCGCTCCGGGTCGGCGCGGAGGAAGTTCGCCTCGTACGGCGCCTCGTCCTCCAGATCGATGGCGACGCGCGTGTACTCCTCGTTGGTCCAGAACCGGATGCCGGAAACCGTGGCGGGGCGCGGGGAGGGAAGCGACAGTTGGGGCAGCGACAGGAGGAACGCGGCCAGGACGGCCGCCCGGAAATATGGCGTGAGGGGGCTCACGGTCTTCCCTTCAGTATCCTCTCTTTCCACTCCGCGAGGCGAAGGAGCGCGTCCAGTGGAGAAAGCCGTTCCGGTTCCGTCCTGCGGATCTCCTCGAGGACGGCCTCCTCTTCCGAGGTGCGTCTCCCGCCGAAAAGCTCCATCTGCGCGGCGGCCAGCTCTTTCGCGGCGCCCGGACCGGCGATATTGGGCAGCCCGTACTCATTATACTCGGCGGATTCGAGGTTTTTCAAAATATCTCGGGCGCGGGCGACCACGCCCTCCGGGATCCCGGCCAGGCGGGCGACCTGGATCCCGTAGGACTTGCTGGCGCTCCCCGGGTCGATCCGGCGCAGGAAGATGATGTCCCCTTGCCACTCCCGGACGGCCACGTGGAAGTTCTTCGCCCGGGGGGACGTTTGCACGATGTCGGTGAGCTCGTGGAAATGGGTGGCGAACAGCACCTTGGGCCGGTGGGGAGAATCGTGCAGGTGCTCGGCGACGGCCCAGGCGATGCTCAACCCGTCGAAGGTGCTCGTCCCGCGACCCACCTCGTCCAGCACGACCAGCGTGCGGAGGGTGAGCCCGGAAAGGATCCGCACCGTCTCCCGCATTTCGACCATGAAGGTGCTCTCGCCCCGCGAGATGTCGTCGGAGGCCCCGATCCGCGTGAAGATCCGGTCGACGACTCCGATCTCCGCCTTCTCGGCGGGGACGAACGATCCCATGTGCGCCAGGAGAACGATCAGCGCGACCTGCCGGATATAGGTGGACTTGCCGGCCATGTTGGGGCCGGTGAGGATGACCATCTGGCACCCATCGGGGAAGAGCCGGCAGTCGTTGGGGACGAAGGCGTGGCGCCCCAGGATCTTCTCGACGACGGGGTGCCTGCCGTTCTCGATGACGATGTCCCGGCCGGCGTTGACGACGGGCCGCTCGTACCCCTCGGAGGCGGCCAGCTCGGCGAACGAGAGCAGGACGTCGATTTCGGCCACGCCTTCCGCCGCGCGTACGATCTCCGGCAGGAAGGCCTTCAGCTCCTCCCGCAAGGCAAGGAACAGCTCCTCCTCCCGGGCGTTGCGCTCTTCCTCCGCCCGCAGCACCCTCGCCTCGAAGTCTTTCAGCTCCGGGGTGATGAACCGCTCGGCGTTGACCAGCGTCTGTTTGCGGATGTAGTCGTCGGGGACCCTGTCGAGATGGGACCTCGAGATCTCGATGAAATAGCCGAACACGCGATTGTAGCGGACCTTGAGGTTCGAAATCCCCGTGCGCTGCCGCTCGCGTTCCTCCATTTCCGCGAGCATGTTCTTTCCATGGGTCAACAGGTGCGCGAGCTCGTCGACGCGGGGGTCGAACCCCTCCCGGAGGATCCTGCCTTCCTTGAATCCTGCGGGAAGCTCGTCGCGCAAGGCAACGGCGATCTTCCCCACGGCGGCGGAGTGGTCGCCCACCTTCTCCCTTGCCTGCATCAGAAGCGGGGAGTTCGCGGCGGAAAGCCCCGACCGCACCTCCGGCAACAGCTTCAGCGCCTCGGCCATGGCGGCGATGTCGCGGGGACCCGAGCGATCCTGGGCGAGCCGGGAGGCCAGGCGGGAGAGGTCCGCCATCCCGGCGAGGCGGCGGGCAAGCCCCTGCCGGACGGGCTGCGCCTCCACCAGCTCGGCGACGGCATCGTGCCGCTCCCCGATCCTTGCGGGGTCGACCAGGGGCGCGGACAGCCACGCCCTCAAAAGCCTTGCCCCCATCGGCGTGCACGTGCGGTCGATCGCCCATAACAGGCTCCCCCGCCGCTCCCCCGACAGGGTGGAGAAGATCTCCAGCGTCCGGACCGCCGTCTCGTCCATGGCGAGGTAGCGCCGCCCCTCCCGCTCCTGCACGCGGGCGATTTCGGCAAGGGCCGCCGGCTGGTGCAGGTGGAGATAATACAGGGCCGCCCGAACCACGCCATGGGCCGGGTGCTCCCGACCCGGCAACCCCGCCGGCTCCGCCGGCGGGGTGAACCCCTCCACCGCTTCGGCGGACAGGGAGGAGTGGAGCTTCCCTTCGAGGATCCGCCGGAACCGGTCCGCGGGCGATTCCCCTTCGCCCGCAAGCGAGACGAACTCCGCGGGCGCCAGCCGGAAGAGCGCGTCCGCAAGCGCTCCTTCGGTGTCGCACGCCTCGTAGAAGAACTCGCCCGTCGTCGCGTCGAGGGCGGCGTAGGCGAACGGCGGGAGGAACCGGACGGCCGCCAGGAAATTGTTCCCCCGCGCGTCGAGGCATTCGTCGTGGAACACCAGGCCGGGCGTCACGACCTCGGTGACCTCCCTGCGGAACAGCCCCTTGCCGCCCGGCTCCTCGATCTGCTCGCAGATCGCCACCTTGCACCCCTGCCGGATGAGCTTGGAGAGATAGGCGTTGCGGGCGTGAACCGGGATCCCGCACATCGGGATGTTCGATTCCTTGTCCCGGCTGGTCAGCGCGATGGCCAGGAGGCGCGAGGCGCGGATGGCGTCCTCGAAGAACATCTCGTAGAAGTCGCCCATGCGGAAGAACAGGATGCAATCCCGGTAGCGGGACTTGATCTCCACGTACTGCCGCATGGCGGGTGTGAGCTGCATC
>MGQW01000029.1 GCA_001798885.1 Deltaproteobacteria bacterium RBG_16_64_85 | reverse complement strand
TTCTCCGCGATCCGCCGGGACTCCTCGTGTGCATCGAGATAATGGCGGATCTTCTCCACGCAATCGGGCAGCTCCCGGAACAGGTCGATCTCCTCGCCGATCGCGAAATCATCCTTCGCGTGTTCCCGGTCGTCGGACAGAAGGAACCCGCCGCACGCGGGGATTCCGTAGCATCGTTCCGGCAGCCCCCAGCTCCTCCGGTCGTACCGGTCGGCGGCGCAACCGACGTTCAGGTTGATCCGGCTCCTCCGAATGAGATCCGTCTGCGCGCCGTAGTCCATGGAGTCCCCTCCCACGAACCGGCAGGAACGACCTAGTTTTCGCAGGATACCCTCCAGGGCGCCGAGAAGCCGCATCCGTTCCCTGTGCTCGGGGTATCTCTCGCCGTCGAAGTTCCCGATGAAGGAGACGTCCACGGCGCAGAAACCCGGATCGCGCATCTCCTCCAGGGTATGCCCGCCCAGGTTGTAGTGCTGCGTCATCGCCGCGTTCGGCAGGTAAAGGACGTTTCCGTATCCTTCCAAACCCTGGAGAGAGTGGGTGGCGAGAACGTCGACCAGCCGATACTTCGCGATTGCGTGAAGTTTCCACATCCGCGACCCGATGTTGGGATTGTCGAGGCACCAAGTAGCCGTCGGGATGCCGCATTTCCGGAGCCGGAGGGAAAGGGCCGCGAACCGGAGCTCCTCCTTCACGATCTGCTTGAACTCGAAGAGAACGGCGTCAGCCCCCTGGGCCTCAATGTTCCGTATGTCCCACAAATGGTAGACCCAGTCGTGCCCCAGTTCCCCGAGCGCGTATTCGAGGCGTTCGTTCGGGCGCCGGTAATTGAGGACGACCCGCATTCGCTATCTGCCTCCCCGGAAGAGCAACCGCTCCGCCTCTTCCAACACTTCCATAACGGTGATCTGGTCCATGCACACCGGGTCCACGCACCCTTTCCCGACGCAGGAGGTCGGACAGGTCTTCTCCTTCCGGATGATGGCGGTCAACCCCTCCGCCCGGAAAGGGCCGCACAGCGCCGGGTCCGTGGGGGAGAAAAGCGCCACGGTCGGCGTCTTCACGGCAAAGGCGATGTGCATCGGGCCCGTGTCATTCGTGATGAAGAGGGACATCCTCTCGATCAGCGCCGCGGTCTCCCGCATGGACAGTTTCCCCGCCATCGAAAGCGCCTGGGGGATCTTTCCCGCCACCTTGGCCGCCAGCGCACTCTCTTCCGCGTCTCCCGTAACCACGATCTTTGCGCCCGCTTTGTTTTCCAAGGCCCTCCCCAGGCGGGCGAACTTATCCTCCGGCCACTGCTTGAAGGGATCCTTGGATCCCGGATGAAGACCCACGAGCAAGGGGACGTTGCCCCAACCGGTTTCCTTAAGCAGCCGTTCCGGCCTTTCCCTGTCCTTGCCGTTCAAATACAAGCGGATGGGGCCTGGTGTCGCATTCACGCCCACTTCCCGAAGGAGGGAAAACCGCGCTTGTGCCCAATGAATCTCATCCCCCAAGGAAATCGCGGCGGTCAGGATCTCGTCCTGCCCCTTGCTCTGCCCGGCAAGGCCGATGAGAAAAGGTGCCCCCGTGAAGGCGCACAAGGGCCAGAGTATCCGGTCCGAGGCGTGGAAGAAAAGGACCGCGTCCACTCCCCTCCGCCGGACCGTCATCAGGGAACGCACAAGCCGCCAATATCCCGCCGCGCCGCGCCGAAACACGAATATCTCGTCGATGGCCGGGTTCCCCGCGAGCACCTCCTGTCCTGCGTCGCTCGTCAGCACCGCGATGGAAGAATCCGGGAGCGCCTTTCGGAGGGCATAAATCGCAGGAGTTCCCCACAGGGTATCCCCGATGCCGGTGGAGCTGACGATCAGAAAACGGGACGCCCCGCCACGGGAACCCTTCCCGTCGGGGAGATGCCGTCTCCGATACGCGGCTACCGCACGGAGAAGGGCGGCGTTTTTCATCCTCTTCCAGGTTTTTCCCATCGTCCATCCGCAGCGGGCCGGGCGATATCCCGCCCCTCCCGCAATCGCCGGTACAGATCCTCGATCCGGTCCAGCATGCTTTCGAAGGAGTACTCCCGAAGGACTAGGGTTCTCCCCCGGTCCGCGAGTCGTTTCCCCAGTTCCCGGTTTCGGAGCAGGGCGACCACTTTCGCGGCGAGGGCGGAAGGATCTTTCGGCGGAATGAGGTACCCCGTCTCCCCGTCCCGCACCACCTCGCCGATGCCCCCCACATCCGCTGCGACCACCGGCTTCCCCATCAGAAGAGCCTGCAGAACCGACTGCGGAACTCCCTCGTTGGCGTAGGAAGGGTGAACCAGGACGTCCAGGGAAGCGATGACTTCCGGGATGTCTTCCCGGTGACCCAGCAGCAGGACCCTGTCCTGCAACCCCAGGTCCGCCACGAGGTTCCTGATGTTGTCCCGCTGGGGGCCATCCCCGACGATGACGAACGTCGCCAGCGGAACTTCCTGGCGAATCCCGGGAACCGCCCGGAGGAAGTGCTCATGCCCTTTCCAGCTCCGGAGCACGGACACCATCCCGACGGCCGCGCTTCCCGCCGCGAGGGACGGCTTCACCTTCTCCGGGTCGAAACGCTCCACGTCGACGCCGGTGGGAACCGAGAGGATCCTTTCTCCCCGGAATCGATTGACCGCGATCATCCGCCTGCGGATCTCCTCTCCCGTGGTCAACACGACATCGGGGAGGGAGTCGTACAGGATCCTGCTGAGGAAAGAGCGGCTGATCGGCGTGGAGAGGTGGCGTGTCCGGATGATGAGGGGGGCTCTTCTGGCAAATTTCGCTCCGACCCCGGCCACCCAGCTGTCGCCGGAGCTATGGGTGTTGACGATGTCCACCCGTTCCCGGTTCACGAGGACCGAGAGGCGATAATAATCGACGGGGTTCCGCTTGTTGAACCGGAAAGGGATGGCGGTCAGCCCCGAGGCTTTCGCCCGGTCGTAGAGAGAAGCCTCGGGAGCCGCCGCGATGAGGACCCTGTGTCCCCGTCGCGCCATTCCCAGGGACTCGCGCAGGATCCGTATCTCCTGCCCTCCCCACCCGTCGGAGGATTCCGTATGGAGGATCGTGAGCATTCACCCTTCTCCGAGTCCTAATTTCCCTGCGACGAGAGGGAAAATTTCCTCCGGCAGAATATCATCGAGACAGCGGCACCACTTCGTGGATTCACACCCGCTTTCCCCGCAGGGGACGCAATCCCAGTCTCTTTGAACCGCCGTGTGGATGCCGAAAACCTGGTTCCCCCTTCTCCGGGCGTACGGCATCCGGAGGCTTTCCCCCGCCTCCCGGGCCGACTCATTGTCCCAGGGACCCCAATTGTGAACGCCGGAGGGACCGAACAGGGCCACGACGGGAGTCCCCACCGCGGCGGCGATGTGCATGGGAGCCGAATCCACGCCCAGAAACAGGTCGGAGATCTCCGATAGCGCTCCGAGCTGCCTGAGGGTAACCCTCCCGCGCAGGTCCACGACGCCGGGAGCATCCCCGAGGAGCACCTTGATCCTCCCGCCTCGTTCCACTTCCCGGGGGGCGGGCGAGGTCGTGAGGAGCACGGTGACACCCCGGTCCACCAGGCGGCGGATCACCTCCGCGACGTACTCGTCTTTCCAGCACTTGAACATCCACCGCGACGTGGGGTGGACGTGTACGATGCGCCCGTTCCCGGAATATTCCCGCAGGATCTCTTTCGCCCTTTCCCGGTCTTTGGCAGAGACGGGAAAGGTAACTGCTGCGTTTCGCGTCGTTATCCCCACGGATCGGACGACGGAGAGGTTCTGCGCCACCATGTGGCAATTCTGGTCGGGCGAATGCAGGTTCGTGTACATCCACCGCTTGCCCGCAAACCCCTTCCGGTCCCGCCACCCGATCCGGTATCTCGCGCCGGAGAGATACGAGAGGATCGCCGCGCGATCGCCCCCGGTGAGATCGATGGCAAGGTCGAAGCCCCTTTCCCGAATCCCGCGGGCGAACTTCCCCTCCCGCACAACCTGCCGGGGGAAGGGGAGGTTCTTCACCCCCCGGTCGAACACGAGCACCTCGTCGATGTCCGGGTTCCCCTCAAGGACGTCCTGGGTGCCGGAATGAACAAGCGCGCATATCCTTGCCCCCGGAAAGGTTTCCCGAAGGGCCCGGAATACCGGGGCGGTGAGAAGGACATCTCCGATGTGCCGCAGCTTGATCACCAGGATGCGGAGAATGTCATGGAAATCGATCATGCGCCCCCTCACCCTGCCCCGTTTTCCCCGACCTTGTTAATCAACGCGATGAACTCCCGGGCGGATGCCTCGATGGTATATCGCCTGGCCACTTCCACCGCCTTTCTTCCCATGGCCTCCCGCGAGCCCAGGCAGGCCCGCATCCGGTCCGCCAACCTCCGGGCGTCCAGCGGGTCCTCCACCGCGTACCCTTCCTCCCCGTCGGAGATCAGCTCCGCCACGCCGTTGCCGGTCGTGGTGATCACAGGAAGTCCGGCCGCCAGCGCCTCCATCGTGGCATTGCTCCCCGGGTCATACAGGGTCGGCAAGACGAAGAGGTCAGCTGCGGCATAATAACGCTCGATCCCCTCCCGCGGTCCGAGGAAATGGATCCGGTCTTTCACACCCGCGTTCTCCGCCTTCCCGAGATACGGGGCTGCGCCCCCCCTGCCGACGACCCAAAGGCACAGGTCGTCGCTTTTCAGGAGTCCCATTGCCTCCACCAGGGCACCCAGCCCTTTCCGGGCAAACCCGGTTCCGACGAAGAGCACCACCGCGGTGGAATCCGGGATCCGCAGCTCCTTCCGCATCCTCTCCCTCCAGAGAGCCCGGTTCTCCGGGGAAAAGCGACGGACGTCCACTCCGTTGTAGAGCACGGTGATCTTCCCGGGTGAGACCCCGTAGTGGCGAACGATCTCGTCTTTCACCATGCGGGAGTTAGCGATCAGCACCTTTGTCCGGTCGAAGATCTCCCGCTCGAGACGGAGGAGAGAGATGTGGAGCGGGTTCACCCGGAACGAGAGGCGCTTGTATAGCGGCTCGACGGCAGACCGTTTGCGCAGCCATTCGGCATGGCATCCCTCGCCGGCGCGATAGATGTCCTGGCAGGTGGTGCGTTCGAAACTGACCACACAGTGGAAAGCGTCCCGGGACCGTAGTGCCCTGCCGGCATTCCGGTTGAACGCGAGCACGGAGGAAAAAGAACCCAGGCGGGAGCCTTTCACCCTGTGAAATCGTATCCCTTTCTCCTCCGACCAATTTTCGGCAAATACGTGAACCTCATGCCCTTCCTTCCCTAGTTGGCCGACAAGTGTCTGGAGGTAGCGCTCTCCCCCCCCATGGAAGGAAAACCGTTTCTTGATGAATGCCAACCGCAATCCCGGCATCATGCAACCTGTCGTCCGTGGGAGCGCTCCGCGGGCCCGG
>MGQW01000028.1 GCA_001798885.1 Deltaproteobacteria bacterium RBG_16_64_85 | reverse complement strand
GGGTTGCCGGGGCTGGACCAGGTGGTCCAGGGGCTGTTGCCGGGCGACAACATCGTCTGGCAGGTGGACTCCGTCGAGGACTACCTTCCCTTCGTTACCCCGTATTGCGAGGACGCACTCCGGAAAGGGAAGAAGCTCGTCTACTTCCGGTTCGCCCGGCACCCGGAGCTCGTGGGCGAGGACAGCGGTGCGGAGATCCACCGCCTGAACCCCGAGGTGGGGTTCGAGACGTTCACCACCGAGATCCACAAGGTGATCGAACGGGCGGGGCGGGGGACCTTCTACCTGTTCGACTGCCTGTCCGACCTCGCCGCCGACTGGTACAGCGACCTGATGCTCGGCAACTTCTTCATGGTGACGTGCCCGTATCTGTACGAGCTCGAGACGATCACCTACTTTGCACTCTTCCGGGACTGCCACTCGTTCGAGGCGGTCTCCGCCATCCGCAACACGACCCAGCTCCTGGTCGACGTTTTCCGGCACAAGGGAAGCTTGTACGTGCACCCGCTCAAGGTTTACCAGCGGTACTCGCCGACGATGTATCTTCCCCACGTGTGGGACGAGGGGGGGTTCCGCCCGCTGACCGAAAGCGCCGTCCTCTCGGAAGTGCTCGCGCAAATCACCGAGCAGCGCATCGGCGCCGTCTCGGGCACTCTCGACATCTGGGACCGGAAGTTCCTGCAGGCGCGGGAGATCCTGGAGGGGGTCAAGAGCGGAGCGCGCCCGGCTTCGGCAGCGGAGGACATCTTCCCGCGCCTTCTCCGGATGATGGTGACCCGGGACGAGCGGGTCATCGAACTGGCCTCCCGCTACCTCGATCTCTCGGATCTCCTGGCCATCCGGAAGCGGATGATCGGGACGGGGCTGATCGGCGGGAAATCCGTGGGCATGCTCCTGTCCCGAGCCATCCTGGAACGGACCGACGGACGCTGGCGCGGCCGGATGGAAACCCACGACTCCTTCTACATCGGCTCCGACGTCTTCTACACGTACCTGGTCCGGAACGGGCTGTGGCAGGCCCGCCGCGACCAGCGGAATACCGTCACCTTTCTTTCCGGCGCGGAAAAGGCACGCCAGAGAATCCTGTCGGGGCTCTTTCCCTCGTTCATCCGGGAGCAGTTCCTCGCCGTGCTGGAGTACTTCGGGCAGTCCCCCATCATCGTCCGTTCGAGCAGCCTCCTGGAGGACAGCTTCGGCAACGCGTTCACGGGGAAGTACGACAGCGTGTTCTGCCCGAACCAGGGGTCCCCTGAGGAGCGGCTCGAGGGATTCCTGTCGGCCGTGAAAACCGCCTACGCGAGCACGATGAGCGAGGAGGCCCTGCTGTACCGGGCCCACCGGGGGCTCCTCGACCGGGACGAGCAGATGGCGCTCCTCGTGCAGCGGGTGTCCGGGGCCATCCATGGGCACCTGTTCTACCCGCAGATCGCCGGCGTCGGGCTCTCGTACAACCCGTTCGCCTGGAGCGAATACATCGAGCCCCAGGCCGGCATGCTCCGGATCGTCTTCGGCCTCGGGACGAGGGCGGTCGAGCGGTCCGACGACGACTATACCCGCCTCGTGGCGCTCAACGCCCCCGCCCGGCGTCCGGAGGCCGACTTCGGCGAAGTCGTGGAGTTCGCCCAGCGGCGCGTCGACGCGCTCGACCTTTCGGCGAACCGGTTCGTCTCCCTGAACGTCGACGAAGTTGTGCAAGCCAGCCCGGACCTGCCGATCGACATGTTCGCGGCGCGAAGGGAACCGGCAGGCGGGCGCGCGAGGGCAGGAGGCGCGAAGGTTGCCGGCCCGTCCCGCTGCATCCTCACCTTCGACCGGCTGCTATCCGCCACGTCGTTCGTCCCGGACCTGCGGGAGATGCTTGCCGTCCTGCGGGACGCCTACCGATACCCCGTCGATATCGAGTTCACCGCCAACTTCCTCAAGGACGGCAGCTACCGGCTCAACCTCGTCCAGTGCCGCCCGCTCCAGGTGAAGGAAGGAGGGGGGATCCTGCCTCCGCCCCGCAGGATCGCCCGGAAGGACCTGGTCTTCGAATCCCGCGGGCCGGTCATCGGCCAGAGCTCGCACACCGTTATCGACCGGCTGATCTACGTCGTCCCGTCCGTCTACGGGGAGATGCCGATCGGGGACCGCCACTCCGTGGCCCGCCTCATCGGGCATCTCACCCACCTCGAGGAAGAAGGAAAGCGAAAGACCGTCCTGCTGCTCGGGCCGGGGCGGTGGGGGACGAAGATGCCGTCCCTGGGCGTTCCGGTCTCGTTCGCCGAGATCGCCACGATCTCCGTTCTGTGCGAAGTCGTCGCCATGGGGAAACACGTCATCCCGAACGTGTCCCTTGGCACCCACTTCTTCAACGACCTCGTCGAGTCGAACATGCTCTACCTGGCGGTCTTCCCGAAGGGGAAAGGGAGCTTCCTGAACGAGGGCTTCTTCCTGCGGTCGGAGAACCGGCTCGCCGAGCTGCTTCCGGAGGAGGCGGAGTGGTCCCATGTGGTGCGGGTCATCGACGTCCCGTCCCGTCCCGGTGGACGGATGCTCCTCCTCAACGCCGATTCCCTCAAGCAGCGCGCCGTCTGCTACTTCGCCGAGCAGAGCTAGAGGCGAGCCGCGCTGCCATCGGCGAAACCGGGGACGCGTGCCCGGGCGCCTCTCATGCCGGCTCCGTCTTCCGGTAGCGGACGGCCCGTCCCGCCCCGACGCGCGCCAGCAGGTTGAGGGAGACGAGCCGGGTGAGGACCTGTTTGGCGGTTTCCCGGGACAGGCCCAGTTCTCCCGCCACGAGCCGGTTGGTGACTTCCCGGTGGCGCTCGAACAGCGCAAGCGCGCCTTCCTGGTTCCCCGAGAGCCGGCCTTCCGGCGGCAGCCGCCCGAGCGCCCCTTTGAGCTCCCTCGCCTGGGTCCGCATCGCGTCCAGGAAGGCAAGGAACCACGGCCCCATGTCGGGCCGCGGCAGGTGCAACGACGCCTGGCTTTTCCGCAGGGCGAGGTAGTACTCCGCCTTGCGCTCCGCGATGACCCTCTCGAGCGAGGCGTAGGGCAGGTAGGTGTAACCGCACCGGAGGAGGAGCAGGTTGGTGAGGAGGCGGCTCGTGCGGCCGTTCCCCCCGGCGAATGGCCGGATCGCGAGGAATTCGAGAACGAAACCGGCGACGACGAGAAGCGGGTGGAACGCCGCCGAGGCCAGGCGGGAGTTCGTCCACCGCAGGAGAGCGTCCATCTCTCCGCGGATCGAGTCCGGGGCCGCGGGACGCAGCGCGATCGCCTCGACGGTCTGGCGAGGGGTGAACGAGGTACGGTCGGGGAGAGACCGGTAGGCTCCCCGGTGCGACTGGTCCCGGGGGGACGTTCTCAATAGCTCGCCGTGAAAGTTGAAGATCGTTTCCTGCGAGAGCGGCAACGTTTCGTGTCCGTCGAAGACCGCGTTCAGGAGGTGCGCGTAACTTGCCGAAGAGGACTGGCGGAGCTCCTCCGCCCTTGCCGGTGGCAGGGCGGACGCCGGACCATCCCCTCCGCGCGGGAGTCCGAGCCATTCGATCCCGACGGATGCCCTTGCGGAGAGGGCGGTCGTCTTCTTCCGCAGGCTCCCGAGGTAGGACGGGGGCGGATGGAACCGGCCTTTCCACCATCCCTTGAACTCGTCGATCTCCGAGATCCTCGCGAGGAGGGCGGGCCAGGCCGTCGGGGAGATTCCAGGGAGCCGGTTGTCCAGCCGTTTGTCCATCATCCCCTCGGTTGAAAGAATACCCGATTATACCCAATTCAAAGGGTTTGTCTTGACCCATAAAACAGAAGGGGTAAAGTCGGGTTCCAGGGCGCGCCGCAAGCTGCGCCAATCCAGCGTTCCGCTGTTGAAAGGGAGGGGAGAGCATGGCATTGACGGAGAGACTCGAGGTGATTTTCCAGGTGGTGATGAATCGCAACCCGGGGGAATCCGAGTTCCACCAGGCGGTCAAGGAGGTGCTCGAATCGCTGGGGCCGGTCCTCGTAAAATACCCGGAATTTACCGAGGCCAAGGTCATCGAGCGGATCTGCGAGCCGGAGCGCCAGACGATCTTCCGGGTTCCCTGGCAGGACGACAAGGGCGAGGTCCAGATCAACCGGGGATTCCGCGTCCAGTTCAACAGCGCGCTGGGGCCGTACAAGGGGGGGCTGCGATTCCACCCCTCTGTCTATCTGGGCATCATCAAGTTCCTCGGGTTCGAGCAGATCTTCAAGAACTCCCTGACGGGGCTGCCGATCGGGGGCGCGAAGGGCGGGTCGGATTTCGACCCGAAGGGGAAATCCGACGGAGAGGTCATGCGCTTCTGCCAGAGCTTCATGACGGAGCTGTGGAGGATCATCGGCGAGCATACCGACGTCCCCGCCGGCGACATCGGCGTAGGGGGCCGTGAGATCGGTTACCTTTTCGGGCAGTACAAGAGGCTGACCAGCAAGTTCGAGGCAGGTGTTCTCACCGGCAAGGGGCTGGTCTACGGCGGCAGCCAGGTGCGCACGGAAGCCACCGGCTACGGCTGCACCTACTTCGTCGACGAGATGCTCAAGGCGAGGAAGAACGGCTTCAAGGGGAAGAAAGTCGTCGTTTCCGGCTCCGGGAATGTGGCCATCTACACGCTGGAGAAGGTGCAGGATCTCGGGGGGAAGGTCATCGCAATGAGCGACTCCAACGGCGTGATCCACGACGAGAAGGGGATAAACCTCGAGACGATCAAGCAGCTGAAGGAAATCGAGCGCCGGCGGATCAAGGACTATTGCGAGCACCACAAGGGGGCCCGGTACACCCCGAACGGCAACATCTGGGACATCCCTTGCGACGTCGCATTCCCCTCGGCGACGGAGAACGAGATCACGGGAAAGGACGCCAAGAAGCTCGTGAAGAACGGCTGCATCGCGGTGGGCGAGGGCGCGAACATGCCCACCACGCCGGAAGGGGTCAACGTGTTCATCCAGGCGGGAATCGCCTACGGCCCGGGGAAGGCGGCCAACGCCGGCGGCGTGGCCACCTCGGGGCTGGAGATGCAGCAGAACGCCAGCAGGGAGGCGTGGGGGTTCGAGGAGACCGACGCCAAGCTGCGCCAGATCATGAGGAACGTCTTCCTGCTTTGCTCCGAGGCCGCCGAGGAGTTCGGTTCCCCCGGGAACATGGTCGTAGGGGCGAACATCGCCGGTTTCATCAAGGTCGCCCGCGCCATGATCGCGCACGGAATCGTGTAACGATTCCGGTCACCGAATGGGCCGCGTCCTGTCGGGCGCGGCCCATTCCATTTGCTTGGCTTACTTGCCGGGGGTTTCCTCGCAGTGCGGGTGGCCGTGTCCGCGGCGCATGGCTCCTTGCCCCCCGCGGCCCATCATCGACTCCATGTGCTTCACGTGGGACTCCTGGAGGTCGTCGAGCATGCGGAAGTGCGCGACGGCTGCCTTCCGGAACTCCGCCGGGTCGGTGATCCCTTCCATCTTCTTCTCGTGCTCCCGCAGGGCAGTGACGCTTTTGCGCACCTCCTCCATGTGCATCTTCATCCCCCCCATCATGGGGGGCATCCCATGGCCGTGATGTTTGTGACCGCGGAGGCAATCCTTCCTGCAGCAGTCGGCGCAGCATCCTTCGCAGTCGCACGGGCAGCCTGACATCGGCTGCGCCTTCACCGCTTCCGGCGCCTGTGCCCCCTGCCCGCCTGCGAGGTCGGCAGCCTGTACCTGACCGGGGAGGACAAGAATCGCGAGCAGCGCGATTCCGATTGCCGCCGTCGATTTACGGAAACCGTTCATCGTTGAACCCTCCTGTTGGATTTACGTTGCATCTGATGTCGGTCCCAGGATGCGGGTTTCCCGGGACCTCCATTTTTCCCCCTCGCCCTGGTCGACGGCAAGGTTTCCGGTGCCGCATCCTGGGAAGGCGGGGATATAATGAGGACGTGCCGGCGGCGGGCTGAAAACCCGGCGAATGGGAACCACGGACGGAAAAGAGGTCGATCATGCTCGTAGGCAGGCGGATGACGAAGGACCCGAAGACGGTGTCCCCGGAGGACACGCTCACCCGGGCGGCGGACATCATGCGGGAGTCCCGGGTCAACCATCTTCCCGTCGTGGAAGGGGGAAGGCTGGTGGGCATCCTCTCCGACACGGACCTGCGGAACGCCTCCCTGGCGAGCGGCCTCTTGCCGGCCGCGGAGGAACCTCCGGGCGGGGATCGCCGTGTGCGGGAGGTGATGAAGACGGAGGTCTGGTCCCTCACGCCGGAAGATTCGGTGGAGGATGCCCTCCTCATCATCTGCAGGAAGAAGTTCGGCGCCCTGCCGGTCCTCTCGGGAGATCGGCTGGTCGGAATCATCACGAAGGTCGACCTTCTGAACGCCGTCATCGACGTCCTGAACCTCGACGATGTAGGCCTCCGGATCGAAGTCTCCCTCCCGCGGACCTTAGGCCGGTTCGAGGAACTGATCGCGGCCCTCGAAGGGCTTTCGGCCCGGGTCTGCAGCTGCATCATCACCCCGCGGAAGGGGGGGGACGGGATGGTCGCGCTCCTGAGGCTGGACACGATCGATGGCCCGAGGGTCCTGGCCGCATTGCGCGCACTGCGCTTCGAAGTGCTCGGGAAGACCGACTTCGCGTGAACGACGCCGCTTAAAAACCGGGACGGTCCTGGCATCCCCTTTCGGCCCATCCACCCCGGCGGTGTGACTGCAATACCTTGGTGGTCCTGCCAGGTCCTTCTCCAGGACTGTCCCTACCCGATGAGTCGCCGCAGAACGTAGGGCAGGATCCCGCCGTGGAGATAGTAGCGGACCTCCTCCGGGGTGTCGATGCGGGCCACCGCAGGAAACGCATTTTCCCTTCCGTCGAGAACGGCGCGGACCGTTACGCGCTTCCCCGGGGAGATCCCCGAAGCGATCCCCTCCACGGAGAAGATCTCCATTCCGGTCAATCCGAGCGTCTCGCGGGTGACGCCTTCCGAGAACTGCAGCGGCAGGATCCCCATGCCGACGAGGTTGCTCCGGTGGATCCGCTCGAAGCTCTCCGCCAGGACCGCCTGCACGCCCAGCAGCCTCGGCCCCTTGGCCGCCCAGTCGCGCGAGGAGCCCGAGCCGTACTCCTTTCCCGCGACGACCAGGAGCGGGATTCCCTCCCGCTCGTAACGCATCGCGGCGTCGTAGATCGTCATCGTTTCGCCGTCCGGCAGGTGGACCGTCCACCCCCCCTCGGTGCCAGGCGCGAGAAGATTGCGCAGGCGGATGTTGGCGAACGTCCCTCGCATCATCACCTCGTGGTTCCCGCGGCGGCTTCCGTAGGAGTTGAAGTCCTCCCGCTTCACACCGCGCTCGAGAAGGTAGCGTCCGGCGGGGCCGTCCGGCGCGATGTCACCGGCCGGGGAGATGTGGTCCGTGGTCACGGAGTCGCCGAGGACGGCCAGGACGCGCAGTCCCGCGAGGTCCCCGCGGGGGGCGGGGACGGCCGGAAGGCCTTCGAAAAACGGCGGATGCTTGACGTAGGTGGAGTCGGCCTGCCAGGCGAAGCACTCCGCCCGTGGAACGGGAAGCCCCTTCCAGACGGCGTCCCCTTCGAATACCCCGGCGTACTCCTTCCGGAACATCTCCGATCCCACGCAGTCACGGACGGCTTCCGCGATTTCCCGCGGCGGCGGCCAGATCTCCTTCAGGGTGACCGGATCGCCGTTCGGGTCGATCCCCACCGGATCGCGGGACAGGTCGACGTCCACGCTTCCCGCGAGCGCGTAGGCGACCACCAGGGGCGGCGAGGCCAGGTAGTTGGCCCGGCACAACGGATGGATCCGCCCCTCGAAGTTCCGGTTCCCCGACAGGACCGAAGCGGCGGCCAGATTTCCCTGCTGAACCGCTTCGGCAATCGGCTCCGGCAGCGGCCCCGAGTTGCCGATGCAGGTGGTGCAACCGTATCCCACCAGATGGAACCCCAGCCCCTCGAGGTAGGGGGTGAGGCCGGCGGCGTCCAGGTACCGCGTGACGACCTTCGACCCCGGCGCAAAGCTCGTCTTGACCCAGGGCCTGGTCCGCAACCCCCGTTCCACGGCGTTCTTCGCCAGAAGTCCGGCGCCGATCATGACGGCGGGGTTGGAGGTGTTCGTGCAGCTGGTGATGGCGGCGATCACGACCGCCCCGTCCGCGAGCCGGAACGACTGGCCGCCGTGCGTAACCGGGACCCCTCCGGCGAGTGCGGCACCGCCACCGCCAATCTTCGGCCCCGCGTCCGCCCTCCCTCCCTCCGCAACCCAGCGGTCCTGCCCCTCCTGCGCGGAGGGCCCCGGCTGCCTTCCCCAGCCCGCGAGCGCTTTCCGGAACGACTCCCTCACCGCCCCGAGCGGGACGCGGTCCTGCGGCCGCTTCGGTCCCGCAAGGCTCGGCTCCACGGTGGAAAGGTCCAGCGCAAGCGTGTCCGAGAAGGCGGGATCGGGCGTGTCGTCCGTACGGAACAGCCCCTGGAGCTTGCAATAGGTCTCCACGAGCTTCACCTGCGCCGCATTCCTTCCCGTGAACCGCAGGTAGGAGAGGGTTTCCCGGTCCACCGGGAAGAAGCCGATCGTGGCGCCGTATTCCGGGGACATGTTGGAGATCGTGGCGCGGTCGGCCACGGAGAGGGAGGAAAGGCCCGCGCCGTAGAATTCAACGAATTTCCCCACGACCCCCTTTGCCCGCAGCGTCTGCGTGACCCTCAGGACGAGGTCGGTCGCGGTGGCCCCTTCCGGGAGCTTTCCCGAGAGCTTGAACCCCACCACCTCGGGGAGGAGCATGGAAACCGGCTGGCCCAGCATCGCCGCTTCCGCCTCGATCCCGCCCACGCCCCACCCGACGACGCCCAGCCCGTTGATCATCGGCGTGTGGGAGTCCGTGCCGACCAGCGTGTCGGGATACGCCTGGAAACCGCCCCGCGCCTTCTTCCGGAAGATCACGGGCGCGAGGTATTCCAGGTTCACCTGGTGGCAGATGCCGGTCCCCGGAGGAACCACCCGCAGGCGCCGGAAGGCCTCCTGTCCCCAGCGCAGGAAGGCATACCGCTCTCCGTTCCGCTCGAACTCGCGCGCCACGTTCGCGGCGAACGCGTCCCGCGTCGCGAAACGATCCACCTGGACGGAATGGTCGATGATCAGGTCCGCCGGCATCAGCGGGTTGATCCGTTTCGGATCCCCCCCCATCCGGAGCGCGGCGTCCCGCATGGCCGCGAGGTCGACCAGCGCCGGCACGCCCGTGAAATCCTGGAGCAGAACGCGGGCGGGGCGGAAGGCGATCTCCCGATCGGAGACCTTCCCCGGGGCCCAGCGCGCCAGGGCCACGATGTCCTCCGTGCGCACGGAGACTCCGTCCTCCCACCGCAGGAGGTTTTCCAGAAGGATTTTCAGGGAAAAGGGGAGGCGGGATACCTTCCCGAACCTCTTTTTCTGAAGGGTCTCGAGGCGGAAGATTTCGTAGGGGATCTTTCCGATCGTCCGGCGGGTTCGGGTGCCGAAGCTGTCGGGGTGTTGATCGGCCATGGCACAGCCCCCTTAAGGCGAGGATAATCAAAATGGTACCATGAGTGTCTCCTGCGGGGCGAAAGGGGGTCTTCGATCGACACGGTTACGCTGCTGGGGATCGCCGTAGGACTTGCCATGGACGCCCTGGCGGTCGCCATTGCGACGGGCATCGCGCTCGGGAAGGTTTCCGGCCGCCAGACGTTCCGCCTCTCCTTCCACTTCGGCCTCTTCCAGTTCCTGATGCCCGTGGTCGGGTGGCTGGCGGGCCTGTCCGTCGAGCGGTACCTCTCCGGCTACGACCACTGGCTGGCCTTCGGCCTGCTGGGTTTCATCGGCGGGAAGATGATGTATGAGGCCTTGCGGGGGGGGGAGGGGGAAAGTGCGGCTGCAGACCCAACGCGCGGGGTCTCGCTTGTGCTCCTTTCCGTTGCCACCAGCGTGGATGCCCTGGCGGTCGGTTTAAGCCTCGGCGTGCTGCGCGTCCGGATCTGGTACCCGGCGGTGGTCATAGGAATCGTCGCCGCGGCGCTGACGGCAATCGGCATGCACCTGGGGGCCCCCCTGGGGAACCGGTTCGGCCGGAAAATGGAACTTCTGGGAGGATTGGTGCTGATCGGAATCGGATGCAATATTCTCTACCGGCACCTGTTTCCTTATTGAGGGGGATCCGGATCGAGGAGTTGTCGCGGGCGCTGCGCGCGCGACACGCCCCTTCCCGAAACCGCGTCGCGGGGGTATCATCACCCCGTTTCACTTTTTAGCATCGCGGCCGTTGTCCCGGAGGGCATGTTGCCGCAATCGATTGGCACCCCGTTGTTATGGACGGGGTTCACGGGTTTCGTCCTTTGCATGCTGGCGCTCGATCTCCTCGTCTTCCACAAGCGGGAGCACGAGATCAAGCCGAAAGAGGCTCTTGCCTGGAGCATAGGATGGGTCTCGCTGGCGCTCCTTTTCAACGTCGGCGTGTACCATTTTTTCGGGGCCGTGCGGGGCCTGGAATTTTTCACCGGGTACCTGATCGAGCTGGCGCTGTCGGTCGACAACCTCTTCGTTTTCGTCCTGATCTTCAACACGTTCCACGTCCGCCCCGCCTACCAGCACCGCGTCCTTTTCTGGGGAATCCTTGGCGCCCAGGTCATGCGCGCCGTCTTCATCCTTCTGGGCGCCGCCCTTCTCCAGGCGTTCCACTGGGTCATCTTCGTGTTCGGCGGGTTCCTCATTTTCACCGGCGTGAAGATCCTCCTCGACCGCGGAACCGAGGTTCACCCCGAGAAGAACCCGGTGCTCCGGCTGTTCGGGAAGATCGTTCCCACACTTCCGGACTCGTACGGGGGGCGGTTCACCGTCAAGCTGGACGGGAAACGGTACGCAACGGCGCTTCTCCCCGTGCTGGTCGTCGTCGAGGTGACCGACCTCATGTTCGCGGTGGATTCGATCCCGGCGATCTTCGCCGTGACCAACGACCCGTTCATCGTCTACACGTCGAACATCTTCGCGATCCTGGGGCTGCGTGCGCTCTATTTCCTGCTGGCCTCCGCGATGGGGAAGTTCAGCTACCTCAAGGTCGGGCTGGGGCTTGTCCTGTCGTTCGTCGGGGCCAAAATGGTCCTTGCCGAGTGGGTCGAAATACCGATAAAAATATCCCTGGCGGTGGTGGTCGCCCTCCTCGCCGGGTCGATTTTGGCATCGGTGATCCGTCCCCCCCGGCCGGGAAATTCCTAGGGAGGTATCCATTGGAGAACGAGCCGCTTGCCCTGCGGTCCATCAACGCAATACGCTTCCTGTCGGTCGATGCGGTGCAGAAGGCCGGATCCGGCCACCCGGGCGCGCCGATGGGGCTGGCCCCGCTGGCATACCTGTTGTGGACCCGATATCTCCGGTACAACCCACGGAATCCGGACTGGCCCGGGCGGGACCGGTTCGTCCTCTCGTGCGGCCACGCCTCTATGCTTCTGTATTCTGTGCTCCATCTCACCGGCTTCGACCTTTCGCTCGAAGACATCCGGCAGTTCCGCCAGTGGGGGAGCAGGACTCCGGGGCATCCGGAGTCGGGTCACACCCCCGGTGTCGAAGTGACGACCGGCCCCTTGGGGCAGGGGATCTCGAACGCGGTGGGAATGGCGATGGCGTCAAGGCTGCTCGCCCACAGGTTCAATCGGCCGGAGCACGAGATCGTGTCCCACCGGGTCGTGGCGCTCTGCTCGGACGGGGACCTTATGGAGGGTGTGGCCTCCGAGGCCGCCTCCCTTGCCGGATTCCACCGGTTGGGAAACCTCGTTGCCTTCTACGACGACAACCGGATCACGATCGAGGGGTCGACCGACCTTGCCTTCCGGGAGGACGTGGCGGGCCGGTTCCGCGCGTACGGATGGAACGTTCTCCAGGTCGAGGAAGGCAACACCGACCTGCCCGGACTCTCCCGGGCGATCGAAGCGGCGTTCGCCGAGCGGGAGCGTCCAACGCTGGTCATCGTTCGGACCCACATTGCGTTCGGGAGCCCCAACAAGCAGGACACGGCGGAAGCCCACGGCTCTCCGCTGGGGGAGGCGGAGGTGGCGCTGACCAAGGAAGCTCTGGGATGGCCGAAGGAGCCCCATTTCTACGTGCCGGACGACGTCCTTGCGCATTTCCGGGAAGCGGTCCCCCGGGGGGAGCGGCTCGAGCGCGAATGGCGGATACGGATGGCCGAATATCTGCGCGCCTTCCCCGACCTCGCCATGGAGTGGGAGCGGGTGACCTGGGGCGATCTTCCGGAGGGATGGGCGGACAGCTTGCCCTCCTTTCTCCTCGAGGGAGGGGCGATCGCCACCCGAAGCGCCTCGCACAAGGTGATCAACGCGATCGCGGCGCGGCTCCCCGAGCTCGCCGGCGGATCGGCGGACCTTGCGCCGTCCACGGAGACGCTCATCCGGGCCGGAGGGGAGTTCCTCCCCGGCGCCCCGCCGGGGGGTCGCAACTTCCATTTCGGCGTCCGCGAGCACGGGATGGGCGCGATCCTCAACGGGATGGCGCGCCACGGCGGTATCATCCCGTACGGGGCGACCTTCCTCATCTTCTCCGATTACATGCGAGCCTCCATCCGGCTGGCCGCGCTCATGGGAATCCGGGTGGTCTACGTGTTCACGCACGATTCCATCGGAGTCGGCGAAGACGGTCCCACCCACCAGCCCGTCGAACACCTGGCCGCGCTTCGGGCGATACCGAACCTCCATGTGCTCCGGCCCGCCGATGCCAACGAAACCGCGGCGGCCTGGAAGATGGCGCTCGAGCGGATCACGGGCCCCAGCGCCCTGGTCCTGACCCGCCAGAAGTTGCCGGTCCTGCCGCACGCCGCCGTTTACCGGGACGGCAACGTCTACCGGGGGGTTTACATCTATGAAGAAGGCGCGGGAGGAAGCCCGAGCGTGATCCTCCTGGCCTCCGGCTCCGAGGTGCACGTGGCCCTCGCCGCGAAGAAGCTCCTCGAGGCGGACGGCGTTTCCGCACGCGTGGTCAGCTTCCTGTGCCGGGAGCGGTTCGAGGAGCAGCCGGCTTCCTATCGCGAAGCGGTCCTCCCGCCTTCCGTCCGGGCGCGCGTTTCCGTAGAGGCGGGCAGTACCTTCGGGTGGGAGCGGTATATTGGAGAAAGAGGGATTTCCGTGGGGATCGACCGGTTCGGCGCTTCCGCGCCGGGGGACCGGCTGTTCCGGGAGTTCGGGTTTACGCCCGAGAACGTGGCGGCGAAGGCAATAGCGCTCCTTTAGAGCTCTTTACCTCGGGAGGGAAGGACTTATGACCGGGAAAGGGAATCCACTGGTCCGTCTGGGGGAGATGGGGCAGAGCCCCTGGCTCGACTATATCCACAGGGGGATCATCGCGTCGGGGGAACTCGCCCGGCTGGTCTCGGAGGACGGCATCAAGGGCGTCACCTCGAATCCGACGATCTTCGAGAAGGCGATTTCCGGGGGCCAAGAATACGACGAGCAGATCCAGGCGCTTTCCGCCGGGGGCGCGAGCGTCCTCGCCGCGTATACCGAAATCGCGACGGAAGACATCCGTCGGGCGGCCGACGTGCTGCGGCCCGTCCACGACGCCACGTCCGGGGCCGACGGATACGTGTCGCTCGAGGTCGAGCCGGATCTCGCGTACGATGCGCAGAAATCGGCGTCACGGGCGGAGGAGCTCTTCCGCAAGGTTTCCCGGCCTAACGTGCTCATCAAGATCCCCGCCACCGCGGAGGGACTGCCCGCCATCGAGAAGGCCGTCTCCCTCGGGGTCCCCGTCAACGTAACGCTCATCTTCTCCGTGAAGCGGTACGAGGAGGTGACGGCCGCGTACATCCGGGGGATGGAGAAGCGGATCGCCTCGGGGGGCGACCCTCGCAGCGTGGCCTCGGTGGCCTCCTTCTTCGTCTCGCGGGTGGACACCGCCGTCGACAAGCTCCTGGAGGAGACCGTCCTCCGCTGGCCGGGATCGCCCCGGGCGGAGACCGCGATCTCCCTGTTGGGGAAAGTTGCGGTTGCCAACGCGCGCCTGGCCTACGCGAGGTTCGAGGCGATCTTTTCCACGCCTCGGTGGCGGGAGTTGGCAGCGAAGGGCGCCAGGGTGCAGCGCCCCCTCTGGGCGAGCACCGGGACGAAGAGTCCGAAATATCCGGACGTGAAGTACGTCGAGGAACTGATCGGTCCTTTCACCGTCAACACGATGCCTCCTCAAACGATGGACGCCTTCCGGAACCACGGGGTCGTGGCCGACACGCTGTCCCGGAGGGAAGCGGAGGCCAGGGCAATCCTTTCCGACCTCGGGCTCCTCGATATCGGGCTCGAAACGGTCTGCGAAAAACTGACGCGGGACGGCGTGGAGAGCTTCGCCGACTCTTTCCGCAAGCTGCTCGCGGCCATCGAGCGGAGGCTATCGTCGGCTGGCATTGCCTGAGATCAACAACGTCCGCCGGATGGGGGGTGCGCCATGCGGATCGCGATGGTTGGCTTGGGGAAGATGGGGCTGAACATGACCCTCCGGCTGCTGCGCGGCGGGCACGAGGTGGTGGCGGTCGACCGGTCTCCGGCCGCCGTCGAGGCTGCGGCGCGGGAAAAAGGGTGCATCGCCGCCGCGTCACTCCCCGATGCCGTCGCGAAGCTCTCCCCCCGAAGGGTCGTCTGGCTCATGGTCCCGGCCGGCGCCCCCGTGGACGAAAGCATCGATTTCCTCCAGCCGATCCTGTCCCCCGGAGACATCGTCATCGACGGCGGCAATTCGAAATACACGGACGCGCCGCCGCGCGCGACCCGGCTCGGCGAGCGCGGGATCCGGTTCCTGGACGTGGGGACGAGCGGGGGGATCTGGGGGCTTGCGGAAGGGTACTGCCTGATGGCCGGCGGCGACGAGGAGGCGTTCCGCCACGTCTCGCCGGTGCTGGCCACTCTGGCCCCGCCCGAAGGGTTCGCTTACGTGGGGCCTCACGGCGCCGGCCACTTCGTGAAGATGATCCACAACGGGATCGAGTACGGGATGATGCAGGCATACGCCGAAGGGTTCGAGATCCTCCAGACGGCCCCCTTCCCTCTCGACCTCCCGGCGATAGCCGCCCTTTGGAACCGGGGGAGCGTGGTCCGTTCGTGGCTGCTCGAGCTGGCCGGCCGCGCGTTGTCGCGAGACCCGGGGCTTGCCGGACTTTCCCCGTATGTGGAGGATTCTGGCGAGGGGCGGTGGATCGTGGAGCGGTCGATCGAGGCGGGGGTGCCCCTGCCCGCGATCGGCCTGTCCCTCTATATGCGCTTCCTCTCCCGGCAGGAGAACTCCTTCGCGATGCGGATGCTCGCCGCGCTTCGCAACGAGTTCGGGGGACACGCCGTCCATCCGGCGGTTCCGAAGAAGGAGAAGGAGTAGCAAAGATGACGGCTGCAACCGGTGCGGCGGACGAGTCCCACAAGGGGGCGTGGATCGGGCCTCCCCCTCCGTGCCTGCTGGTGATCTTCGGCGCATCGGGGGACCTTACCCGGCGCCTGCTCATCCCCGATCTCTTCGGACTCTACCAGGAAAATCTCCTCCCGGAAGGCTTTGCGGTGCTGGGCGTCTCGCGAACCGCATATTCGGACGATGCGTTCCGGAGCTTGTTGCGGGATGCCGCGCATTCGCTGACCCCGGAGACGTTCGACGCCGCCCGATGGGATGCGTTTGCCGCAAGGCTTTTCTACCACCCTGCGGATCTCGAAAACCCGGCGAGCTACCCGGGATTGAAGGATCGCATCCGGTCCCTGTGCTCCGGCCGGGGGATCCCGGGCAACATCGTCTTCTATGCCGCCGTTGCCCCGAGACATTACGCTTCCCTGGTCGGGAGAATCGGGTCGGCGGCCCTTGCGGCTCCCTCCTCGGACCTCCCCGGCTTCCGCCGCCTGATCATCGAAAAACCGTTCGGGCGCGACCTTGCGAGCGCCTGCGCGCTCAACCGGGAGATTCTTTCGGTGTTCCGGGGAGAGCAGGTGTACCGGATCGACCACTTCCTGGGAAAGGAAACCGTCCAGAACCTCTTCGTCTTCCGGTTCAGCAACGGGATCTTCGAGCCGATTTGGAACCGCAATTACATCGACCACGTCCAGATCACCGTGGCCGAAACGATCGGCGTCGAGGGGAGGGGCGATTTCTACGAGGAGGCGGGTGCGGTCCGGGACATGGTCCAGAATCATCTACTCCAGCTCCTGGCGCTCGTGGCGATGGAGCCGCCGCACTCCCTCGACGGCGACGAAGTACGGGGAGAGAAGCTCAAACTGCTGAAGTCGATCGCGCGGGTACGTCCGGAGCGGGCAGGGGAAGTGTGCGTCAGGGGGCAGTACGCCGAAGGGGAAATGGACGGGAAGAAAGTCCCCGCCTACCGCGCGGAGAAGAACGTTTCCCCCGGATCCTTCGCGGAGACGTATGCAGCGATGAAATTTTCGATCGACAACTGGCGCTGGGCGGGCGTCCCCTTCTACCTTCGCACGGGGAAGCGGATGGCGAGAAAGGTTTCCGAGATTGCGATCCAGTTCCACCCCGCCCCATCGCTGCTGTTCGAGGACACCGCGTGCGGCCAGATGGAATCGAATCTTCTCGTCATCAACATCCAGCCGGAGGAGGGAATCTCCCTGCGGATCGGGGCCAAGGATCCCGGACCGGCGGTGTGCGTGCGGCCGGTCGATTTCCATTTCACGTACCGGGAAGCGTTCGGCGCGCGGAGCACCCCGGCCTACGGACGGCTCCTGCTCGACGTGATGCACGGAGACTCGGCGCTCTTCCCGCGGGAGGAGGAAGTCGAGACGTCCTGGACGCTGCTCGACCCGTTCCTTCGCCGATGGCAGGAAGATCCCTCGCGGGACCTGGTTTTCTACCCCGCTGGGAGCTGGGGACCGCCGGAGGCCGATGCGCTCATGGAAGAAGGAAGAGACCGGTGGCGCCGTCCGTGAGAAGGGGAGAGAACCCCTACGCAGAACGGCTTTTCGTCGTGTCCTCCGCGGAGGAACTGGCGCGCGCCGCGGCCGGCAGGCTCTGGGGGATCGTTCGCGAGCGGGCGGCGGTGCTCGCCCGCGGCGGGAAGCCGGCTTCCCGCATCCACATGGCACTGTCCGGCGGGGAAACGCCGCGGCGGACGTACGAGATTCTCTCCGCCGAGCCGTACCGTGCGCGATTCCCCTGGGAACGGGTCCATTTTTACCAGGTGGACGAGCGGTGGGTTCCTCCGGCGGATCCCCGAAACAACCGGAGGATGCTGCAGGAGACGCTCCTCTCCCGGGCAGCTGTCCCGGAGTCCCATGTTCACTTCGTAGACACCGGTTTTTCCTGCCCTTCGGAGGGGGCGCGCCGGTACGAGGAGGCGCTGCGCGCCGAGTTTCCGGTTCCTCCCGGCGGTTTTCCCCGGTTCGACGCGATCCTGCTGGGGATCGGGAAGGACGGACACACCGCCTCTCTGTTCCCCGGCATGCCCGAAACCGCGGTGGGCAACGCCTGGGTCGTGGCGTCGGAAGGCGGAGAGCCGCCGGTCTCCCGTGTGACGTTGACGCTTCCGGTCCTTTCCGCCGCTGCGCAGGTCATTTTCCTGGTGAGCGGGGCGGAGAAAGCGCAGGCGCTGTACAGCGTTCTTTCCGGAGATCCGGCGCTTCCGGCCTCGCAGGTTTCCCCTGCGCGGGGGAAAGTGACGTTCCTGGCCGACGAGGCGGCGGCGTCGCTCGCGATCCGGAAGGACGGCGGAGGAAGGCGATGATCCTTGCCGGCGACGCGGGAGGGACCAAGACCAACCTGGCGCTCTTCCGTCCGGAAGGCGCGCGGCTCTCGTGCGGCGATGTCCGCTCCTACCCGAGCCAGGAGTTCCCTTCGTTTGAGTCCATCCTGAAGGAGTTCCTCGGAGGCCGGAAGGATGTAGACCTGGCCTGCATCGGAGTCGCAGGACCCGTCCGCGCAGGACGGAGCCGGCTGACCAACCTTCCCTGGGTAGTGGAGGAGGAATCGATCCGGCATGCCTGCGACGCACGGCGCGGCTTCCTCATCAACGACCTGCAGGCCACGGCGTTCGCGGTTCCCTTCCTCGCGCCCGAACGGCTCGCCGTCCTGCAGGAAGGGAGAGCGGATCCGGAAGGGACCGTCGCGGTGGTTGCGGCCGGCACGGGGCTGGGCGTGGCGTTCCTCGTCCCTTCGAGCCGGGGATACCTGCCGTTCGCCTCCGAGGGGGGGCACGCCGATTTCGCTCCGCGGAACGAGCGGGAAGCGGGTCTGATGGAATTTCTCCGGTCCCGGTTCGGACGCGTGAGCGCGGAGCGCGTGGTCTCGGGCCCGGGGCTTCATGCGCTGTACAGCTTCCTGCGGGAGGCAGAGGGGATTGCAGAGGTGCCGGAGGTCGACGCTCTCCTCTCCCGGGAGGATCCGCCCCGGGTGATCGTATCGGAGGGCCTCTCCGTCCGGTCGTCTGCGTGCCGGGAGGCGCTGCGGCTCTTCGCCTCCTTATACGGGGCGCTGGCGGGAAACCTCGTGCTGCAGTTCTTCGCAACGGGAGGGATCGTTCTGGGCGGAGGAATCGCGCCCGCGATCCTGCCCGTCCTGTCGGAAGGGGCGTTCCTCGATGCGTTCCGCGCCAAGGGACGGTTCCGGGAGTTTCTGTCGGGAGTGCCGGTGAAGGTCATCCTCGACGACAAGGCGGCGCTACTCGGGGCGGCGCACTACGCCTTGGCAAGGGAGGGGATGGAGAGATGAGCCCGGGCCGGAAAATTCCGCGGATCGTCCTTGCCTCGGATCATGGAGGGGTGGCCATGAAGGCGGACCTTCTCCGCCATTTTTCGGGGAAAGGGTTTGCTCTCCTGGATTTGGGGACGGATTCCGCGGCCCCCGTCGATTACCCCGACTACGGCTTCGCGGCGGCCGCGGCGGTGCGCCGGGGAAAGGCCGAACGCGCGATCCTCCTCTGCAAGTCCGGGATCGGGATGGCCATCTGCGCGAACAAATCGAAAGGCGTCCGGGCCGCCGTGGTCTCCACCGTCGCGGACGCGGAACTCTCCCGTCGTCACAACGACGCCAATGTCCTGGTCCTCGGGGCCAACGAGGTCTCCACCGCGCTGGCGCGGAGAATCGTCGCGGCGTGGCTTTCGACCCCCTTCGACGGCGGCCGGCACCGGAGGCGGGTGAAAAAGATCCGGCGATTCGAGGAAGCGCACTGGAAAGAGTGAGAGGGTTCGTTCAGGATCTCCGGCCGATCGCCTGCCGGATGGCCCCGGCGAGGGCCCCGATGCGGTACGGCTTCCGGAGGAACCCCGCGACGCCTTCAGCGAGAAGCATCTCCGACTGGTCGTCTCCCGCGTAGCCGGAGGAAATAAGGACCCTGGCGGCGGGGTCGATTTCCCGCAACCGGCGGAAGGTTTCCACCCCCCCCATCTCCGGCATGATCAGGTCGAGGATCACGAGCGCGATCTCCCGCCGGTTTTCCGCGTACCGCGCCAGCGCCTCGATTCCGTTCCGGGCCGTGAGGACCGTATATCCCAGGCTGCCCAGCGTTTCCGTCGCCAGCAGGCGCAGCGATTCCTCGTCGTCCACGAACAGGATCGTCTCCGTTCCCCCGGCGAGGAGCTCCGGTTTGGGTAGCGCCGTCGGCACCGCGAGCATCATCGGCGAGGCGGGAAGGAGGATCCGGAATGTCGTTCCCCGTCCGTCCGCGCTCCGGGCATCGATCCATCCCCCGTGGTTTTTCACGATTCCATACACCATTGCAAGCCCCATCCCGCTTCCCTTCCCCGGCTCCTTCGTTGTGAAGAAAGGCTCGAAGATGCGGGGAAGGTGCTCCACGGAGATCCCCACTCCGGTGTCCGAGACGGACAGGGAAACGTACTCGCCGGGCGGCGCCTCGGCGAGGCCGTAAGCCTCCGGATCGGAAAGGATTACGTTGTGCGTCTCGATCCGCAGCGTCCCGCCGTTGGGCATCGCGTCTCGCGCGTTGATGCACAGGTTGAGGAGAGAGTGCTCCAGCTGGCCAGCGTCCCCCTCCACGGGAAGCAGCGCGACGGGAAGCGCCGTCCGGATGTCGATCGAGCGGTCGAAAGTGGGACGGATCATGGTGACGACCTTCTCGACGACCCCGTTCAGGTCCGTCGGTTTCACGTCGAGCTTGCCCCTGCGTGCGAAGCCCAGGAGCTGGCGGGTGAGCTCCCCCGCGCGGAGACCCGCATGCTCGATGGCGTCGACCTGCGCTGCCGCCTCCTCCTGCCCTCCGAATCGGCCCTTCAGGAGGGAGGTATATCCGAGGATCGCCTGGATGATGTTGTTGAAGTCGTGCGCGATTCCGCCGGCCAGGGTGCCTATCGCCTCCATCTTCTGGGCCTGGCGGAGACGGCCTTCCAGCTCCCTCTGCTCGGTGATGTCAATGATCTGCCCCAGCACGAGGGTCTTCGAGACGGGGAAGATGTTCACGTTTGCCCAGAACTTCGAGCCATCCTTGCGGCGGATGAAGGCCTCCTTCTCGATGCCTTGGCCGCTCGACAGGACGGAGGCCAGGGGGGTGGCCATCTCCGGGTTGACGTGGAGATCGGTGTTCCGGAGGCGGAGGAATTCCTCCCGCGAATACCCCGTAAGCGTCAGGCACCCGTCGTTGACGTCGACGAACCGTCCGTCCAACGCCGAGATGGCCGCGGGGGGGCCCTGCTCGAAGAGGAGCCGGTACCTCTCCTCCGAGTTCTTCAGGCGCACGTAGGCCCGGTGCTTCTCGATCGCCAGCGCCAGCTGGTCCGGGATGCTTCCCAGCCCCTCGATGGTGTCCAGGGAGTATTCCCCCTTCTTCCGGCTGTTGAAGTTCAGGGTCCCCACGACCCGCTTGCCGGCGAACAGGGGGATCATCAGGCGCGACCGCATCCCTTCCCGGACGAGGATCTCGTTTTCCGCGAACGCCTCCTCGGAAGAGGTCATGTCGTCATCGATTCGCGGGATCCGCCGGACCAGCACCCACCCCGGCGCCGAGCGATCGAGGGGGATCCTGGTCCCGCTGCCCAGGTCCGTCCGCCCCTTGGCGTAGGCATGGATGATGATGGGGTCCTTCCCTTCCTCGAAGAGGGCGATGGACGTCTGGTCGAAATCGACAAGTTTCTCCAGCTCCGAGACGATGCGGCCGTGAACTTTCCGGATGTCCCACTCCGAGGCGATGATCCGGTTGACCTTTTCAATGATCCGGAGGCGGGTGATCGCCTCCTGCAGCCGGCTCTCCAGGCCGCGGATCTCCGCCGTTCCGCCGACGGCGACGACCGTCCCCTCCGGGTTGCCTTCATCGTCCTTCAGGAGGGAAACGGTCAGGCGGCAAGGAACCGTTTTCCCCGTCTTGCTCACAAGCCGGTCTTCGCGGCAGACCGCTCCTTCCTCCCGCACGCGCCGGAGGATTCCTTCCACGGACTCCGAAGGAAAGGGGAAGAGCGGATGGATGGCGCTCCCCACCATTTCTCCGGCGCTCCACCCGAAAAACCGCTCGGCGGCCCTGTTCCAGAGGCGAATCCGGCCGGACATGTCGGTGAGAAAGATCGGGACATCCGCGGCCAGCAGCGCGCACTGTCCCAGGTGCGCCTCCCTGCGGGAACCTCTCGCATCGTCGATGGACCAGGCGATCCCTGCGATCGAGAGGGGATCGCCTGAAGTGGCGCCCGCCGAGGGGAGGAGAGTGATCCGGAGCCATCGCGCTTTTCCGTCGGCGCACCGGAACCGGAAATCCTCGGGCGCGGGGGAGGCCGACGCGGCGTTTCCCCAGAGGCGGGCAAGGCGTTCCCGGTCATCGGGAGAAAGGCGCTCCGCAAAAAGTCCCGGCCGCGCAAGGAGGTCTCTCGGGTCGAATCCCGTCATTCCCGCCGCCCCGTTCGTGATCCAGAGGAGCGACAGGTCTGCGTGCCGCAAAGCGAAGAGAAACGCCGGAATCCCGGCAAGGAGGGTCTCGATCAGCTGGGGAGCCAGACCCGGTAACATTACCTTACATTTAATATCGAGTCCGGTTCCTCGGCAAGAGAAAAGCCTCGGAGGCGGCAGCCGTTCCCGGTTGGGACATCTGGAGATTTTTCCTTATGTATTAAGATCAAGGAGGACGGCAAAGCGCTTTATTGACATCCCTCCGCAACCCTCTTATAAGGGAAAAACGCTTCACGCGGGTGGAAGGTGGCAGAGGCATGGGAGACACGATACCGTTTCCGGTGAAGATCCGGGGGGCAGGCGATCCGTCATCCGGCGAGGTTCCGCTTCTTGCCGTGCCTCGAATTGCCCGGATCTGCGCACTCGGGCTCGGCCTGGACGAACTGCTGGGGGAGGTGTGCCGGGAGATCCAGGCCCTGTGCGGCGCGGAAGGATGCTATCTCGTGTCTTGCCGGGAGGAGCCAGCCCGGGTGGAGATCTGGCACGGCTCGCTTCCGGGCGAATGGCCGGACCTTCGGGACGCTTACCGTTCGCAGGGCCCGCTCGAAAGGACGCTGGAGCGTCTCCGTTCGGAAGTCGTCCTGAAGATCGACGATCTCGATCATCTGCCCCCCGACGATCCGATCCGGACCTTGTATGGTTCCCGTCCGGTCCGGTCCACCCTCTTGTTTCCCTTGAGGTTCGCCACCCGACTTCTGGGGTTGCTTTCTCTCCACAGGTACAGCGCTCCGGGGGCGTGGCGCGAAGGGGACGTGCGCGTGGTCGCGGAAGTCGTGTCCCCCATCCTCTCCGCGGCGCTCGAACGCCGCAGGATGGAGGAACACCTGAGGGAATCGGAGGCCCGCTACCGTTACCTGTCCGACAACGCCCTCGACTTCATCTCCCTGCACGATCCCGCGGGGAAGGTTCTTTACGCAAGTCCCGCCGCCCGACGGATGCTGGGATACCGCCCGGAGGAGATGATGGGGGTTCCCGCCGAATCCTTCCTCCACCCCGACGACCGGGAGAAGTTCCGGGAGGGAAACCGGTGCCTGACGAGGGGGGATCGCACGGCGGCCATGCTCCAGTACCGGCTCCGACGGAAGGACGGCGGTTACACCGACGTGGAGACGGTCTCCTCGCCTGTGCTCGACGAACGAGGGGGGGTCCGCCAGGTCTTGCGGGTCACGCGCGATCTCACCGAGCGGAAAAAGATGGAGAGCCTTCTGTTCGAGAGCCGGAAACTGGAAACCATCGGCCTGCTGGCGAGCGGCGTGGCCCACGAGTTCAACAACTTGCTGGTCGGCATCACGGGGGCGGTGGAGATGCTGTCCCTGCAACTTGCGGGAAACGAGGAGGCCGGGAAATTCCTCGCCATGATCGGGCGAAACGGGGCGCGTGCCGTGGAGCTGACCCGCCAGCTCCTGGCGTACGCGCGGCAGGGGAAGTACAGCCCCCGGATCGTCTCCCTGAATCAGGCGGTCCTGGAGGACGTACCCGTCCTGAAAGCGGCTCTTCCGGCCTCTGTGGAATTCCGGCTCGACCTCGCCGAGGGGATCCCCCCCGTACTGGCCGACATCACGCAGCTCAAGCAGGTCGTGATGAGCCTGTGCCTCAACGCCGGAGAAGCGATGCCCGGCGGCGGCGTTCTTACCGTCCGGACCGGGAAGAGAGAAAGCCTGCCGGACAGCATCGAAGGTGCGCCTGCGGACGGGGAGGGGGCGGCGGCAGGGAATGCGCGGTCCGGCAGACCGCTTTCGGGGCCTTGCCCGGTTCTGGAGGTATCCGACACGGGGAGCGGGATGGACGAGAAGACGCTCGCCAGGATCTTCGAGCCGTTTTTCACCACGAAATTCATCGGGCGGGGGATGGGGCTGGCGGCTGTCCGGGGAATCGTGGACAGCCACGATGGGGCGATCCTTGTCCGGTCGGAGCCGGGCAAGGGGACCACCTTCCTCGTCGGGTTCCCGGCCGCTTCCGGGGCGCCCGCGGAGGGGGAATGCGCGGAAGCGCCGTCGCGCAGCGGGGCGGAGACGATCCTCGTCGCCGACGATGAAGACGACGTCCGGGAAGTGGTGGGCGCCATGTTGAGGTCATTCGGATACCGCGTGCTCGAGGCCCGGGACGGCGTCGACGCGCTGGAGCTGTTCCGCGAGCGTTTCCGCGAGATCGATCTCGTCCTTCTCGATCTGATGATGCCCCGCATGACCGGCGACCGGGTCTTCGCCGAGATGCGGCGGATCTCCCCCGGGGTGCGCGGACTTCTCGCGAGCGGGTACGACGAGAGTGGGCGGATCCGCGAGATCGTGGCGGAGGGGTTCGGCGGCTTTCTGCAGAAACCGTTCCGCCGCAGCGAGCTCGGGCGGAAGGTGGAAGAGATCCTGGGGCACCCGGGACCGGACGAAGGTCCCGCGAACAATGGGTAAAAGGAACCCCGCGGCGGTTTTCACGGCGGCGCTTCTCCTCGCGGCCTGGGCCGGCGGATGCTCCCCCAGGACCTACGTGCTCCACAAGGTGGCCGACGCCGTTTCCTCGGGGGGAGAGGGATTCGCGGCCGACGACGATCCGGAGCTGGTCCGGGACTCCATTCCTTTCGCGCTCAAGTCAATGGAATCCCTCCTTGCCGAGCAGCCGCATCACCGCGGGCTTTTGACCTCCCTCGCCCGCGGTTTCACCCAATACGCGGGCGCCTACGTCTGGCAGGACGCGGTGGAGGCGTCCGATCCCGAGGTCTCGCGCGCCGGCAGGGAACGGGCGCGGCGGCTCTACCTGCGCGCCAGAACGTACGGCCTGCGGGGGCTGTCGGACGCGCATGCGGGTTTCCGCGAGGAGCTCGCGGCGGACGCGGCGAAGGCCGTCGGGTCCGCGGTGCGGGAGGACGTGCCGCTCCTCTACTGGACCGGTGTATCCTGGAGTCTGGCGGTCGCCTCCGCACAGGACGATCCGGAGATGCTGGCGGACCTCCCCCGGTGCGAAGCCCTCCTGCGCCGGGCGCTCGCGCTCCAGGAGGACTTCGACGGCGGGTCGGTCCATGAGGTTTTCATCGCCTTCGAAGGGGGGCGACCAGAGGCGATGGGAGGATCGGCGGCAAGGGCCAGGTACCACTTCGAGCGGGCGATGGAGCTCTCCGGAGGGAAAAAGGTTTCGCCCCTGGTGACCCTGGCCGAGACCGTTTCGGTGCGGGCGCAGGACCGGAGGGAGTTCCTGGATCTTCTGGACCGGGCGCTCGCTTTCGACGCGCGCAAGGAGGCCCCCGAATACCGGCTGGCCAATCTCGTCGCGCAGCGCAAGGCGCGCTGGCTGAAAGGGAGGGTGGATGAACTGTTCCTGGAATAGGCGTGCCGCCGCCGCAGCAGCTCTCTTGTTTCTCGCACTCGCCGCTTCCACCGTTGGGGCTGCGCCGATGGTCATCAAGATGGCCACTCTCGCACCCGAGGGGTCGTCCTGGTACAGGGTCCTTCAGACCATGGGGGAGGGGTGGAAGAAGGCGACCAACGGCGCCGTCACCCTGCGGATTTACCCGGGCGGCGTGTCGGGCGACGAGGATGCGGTGATCCGGAAGATGCGGGTGGGGCAGCTCCAGGCGGCGGCCGTCACCGGGATCGGGCTCTCGTACCTCGACCGTTCCTTCTACGCCCTCCACGTTCCGATGATGTACGCCTCCGACGAGGAGTTCGACTACGTCCGCGACCGGCTCTCCCCCGTCCTCGAGCGCCGGCTCGAGGAGAAGGGGATGATCGTCCTCAACTGGGGGGACGCCGGCTGGGTCCACTTCTTCGCGAAACATCCGTTCACCCGTCCCTCCGAGGTCAAGGCGATGAAGCTCTTCGTCTGGTCGGGCGACACGAACCTCATCCAGCTCTACAAGGAGACGGGGTTCAACCCCGTGCCCCTCTCCGCGATCGATATCCTGCCGGGCCTCCAGACGGGACTCATCAACGCCTTCGACACGACCCCCCTCGCCGCCCTGGCGTTCCAGTGGTTCGGGCTTGCGCCGCACATGGCCGACCTCCGGTGGGTCCCGCTCACCGGGGCCACGATCATCGACAAGAAAGCGTGGCTTTCCATCCCGGAGAACCTGCGACCGAGGATCCTCGAGGCGGCGCGGGAGGCAGGGAAAAACCTGCGCGACGAAATCCGCCGGCTCAACGACGAGGCCGTGAAGGTCATGGTGAAAAACGGGCTCATGGTCAGCCACGTTCCCCCGGAGGTCCAGGCGGAATGGCGAAAGATCGTCGAGGATGTCTATCCGCGGATCCGCGGAAAAATCATTCCAGCGGACATGTTCGACGCCGCGCGGAAGTACCGTGACGAGTACCGGGCGGATCGCAGCGGAGAAAAAGGCGGGACCCGGTAACGTTGGAGGCGCCTCCTCATCTCCCCCCTGCCGGGGAAAGGCCGCAGGCGGGGTTCCTCGACCGCGTCGAGAACGCGGTCTCGATCGTCCTCCTCGTCGGCATGGCCGTGCTCCCGCTCCTGGAGATCGTCGGCCGCCGCCTCTGGCGGACGGGGATTCCCGGTTCGAACACCCTCGTCCAGCACGCGACCCTCTGGATCGGCTTCCTCGGGGGGGCGATCGCCGCCCGGGACGACCGGCTCCTGTCGCTGGGCCGACTCCCGGAACGGTTCCGGGAGCCGACCCGCGGAGTCCTGGCCGCCTTCACCGCGGCGGTCTCCGCCGCCGTCTCCCTCCTGCTCGCCTATTCGGGGTTCCAGCTCGTCCGGGCGGAGTGGGCCGACCGGCAGCGCGTCATCCCGTTCCTCCCCGTGTGGTTCGCGGAAGGCGTGATCCCCGCGGGGTTCGCCCTCATCGCGTGGCGGCTCGTCCGGGGCGCATCCCGGGATTGGCGGGTCCGTGCGGCCGTCGCGGCCGCCGCGGGCGCGTGCGTGGCGCTCGTCTCCTCGGGCCTGATCCT
The DNA here is from genome assembly GCA_001798885.1 of Deltaproteobacteria bacterium RBG_16_64_85. Classification (NCBI taxonomy): domain Bacteria; class Deltaproteobacteria; species Deltaproteobacteria bacterium RBG_16_64_85. The sequence continues at coordinate 1,130 of MGQW01000028.1, read as the reverse complement.
CAAAAGCGCGCCGTTCGCGGCCGCGCTCGCAACCCTCCTCGTCGCGGTCATCCTCGGAGCCCCGCTCTTCGTCGCCCTCGGCGGCCTCGCGGTGATCCTCTTCCGCCACGCCGGCGTCCCTCTCGCGTCGATCTCCGCCGAGATCTACCGCCTCGTCACTTCGCCGTCCCTTCCCACGATCCCCCTGTTTGCCTTCGCCGGGTACCTCCTCACGGTGGGGAACGTCTCCCGCCGCCTCGTCCGCTTCTTCCGGGCCCTTGTCGGCTGGATGCCCGGGGCGATCGCAGTGGTCACGGTGCTGGTGTGCACGTTCTTCACGACCTTCACCGGCGCCTCGGGCGTCACGATCGTCGCGCTCGGGGGGATCCTGTTGCCGGCCCTCCTCGCGGAACGGTACACGGAAAGGTTCTCCCTGGGGCTCCTTACGGCCTCCGGTTCGCTCGGGCTCCTTTTCCCTCCGTGCCTTCCGGTCATCCTTTACGGGGTCGTGGCGGGGATCGCGGTGGACCAGATGTTCAAGGGGGGGTTTCTGCCGGGGGTTCTCCTCACGGCGATCCTGGCGGCCTGGGCCATCCGGGGAGGGGTCCGGGCGGGCGCCCGGCGGACGCCCTTCTCCCTCAAGGAGCTGGGAGCTGCGGCCTGGGATGCGAAGTGGGACCTCCTCCTCCCCGTGATCGTCCTCCTCGGAATCTTCGGGGGGTTTGCGACGACCGTCGAGGCGGCTGCGATGACGGTCCTCTACGCATTCTGCATGGAAGTATTCATCCATCGCGACATCACCCTGCGGAGGCAGTTTCCAGAAGCGGGGACGGAGTCCGCACGCCTCGTGGGTGGATTCCTCATCCTCCTCGCGGCGGCTACGGGGCTCACGGGGTACATGGTCGATGCCGGGATACCGCAGACCATATTCGATTGGGTCCGGTCCACGATCCACTCGCGGTTCGTTTTCCTCCTCGTCCTGAACGGGTTCCTGCTCGTCGTCGGGGCCTTCATGCACATTTTCTCTGCGATCGTCGTTATCGTCCCGATCCTTGCCCCCCTCGCCGCATCCTTCAATGTCCACCCCGTGCACCTGGGGATCATCTTCCTTGCGAACCTCGAGCTCGGGTTCCTGATGCCCCCGGTGGGGA
>MGQW01000027.1 GCA_001798885.1 Deltaproteobacteria bacterium RBG_16_64_85 | reverse complement strand
TCAGCCTGAAAGCGCTGGCTTCCCTCCTCGTCGAAGTGAACGGAGGCGGCGGATTCGCGTTGCGTTCCTTTCCGGAAGCCCGGAAGCGGATCGATATCGGAGACTACTACGCGGACGACCAGAGGATCCGGAAGATGCTCGGCTGGAATCCGCGCATCCCGCTCCGCGAGGGACTCGTAAAAACCCTGGCCTATTATCGGACACACCTGAAACGATATCTATAACGAATCGAACAAGGAACGCTTCGGATGCCCTTCTCGATCCCCCAGAGCAATCCCAAGGCAAATACCCTTGCCCATGGAAGAGCCATCGAAGGTGCCATCTCGCGGGTGTTGGAGAGCGGCTGGTACATTCTCGGTCAAGAGGTCGCTTCTTTCGAAAAAGAGTTTGCCGGCTACCTGGGGATTTCGCATGCCATCGGCGTCGCCAGCGGCACCGACGCGCTGCACCTGGCCCTGAAGGCCTGCGGCGTGGGTCCAGGCGACTCCGTTATCACGGTCTCGCATACCGCAGTCGCATCCGCCGCTGCGATCGATCTTTGCGGCGCCACTCCCGTGTTCGTGGATATCGACGCGGATCGCTTCACGATGGATCCGAACCGCCTGGAAGAGGCCATACGGGGATTCCATGGACGCGGCCTGAAAGCCATCGTGCCCGTTCATCTCTACGGCCACCCGGCGGACATGTCGGCCATCCTGGAGATCGCCAACCGGCACAACCTTCGTGTCGTCGAGGATTGCGCCCAATCCCACGGAGCGACATTCAGGGGCAAAAAAACCGGCACGCTGGGGCACCTTGCGGCGTTCAGCTTTTATCCGACGAAAAACCTGGGAGCTCTGGGCGATGCCGGCATGGTGGTGACCGGCGACCCCGAGCTGGCGGGAAAGGTGCGCCTGTTGCGGGAGTACGGTTGGGAAGAACGCTATGTCAGCAAATTTCCCGGGATGAACAGCCGGCTGGATGAGGTCCAGGCGGCGATCTTGCGGGTGAAACTGCCCCACCTGGACGAGGAGAACGAATCCCGAAGAAAGATCGCAGGGACGTATCATTCCCTGCTCGCCGCCTGCGGGTTGATCTTGCCGGGAGCCAACCCGGAGGCAGCTCATGTCTACCATCAATATGTAATCCGCGCGAAGAACAGGGATTCCCTGAGAGCCCATCTTCGGGAAAGAGGCATCGGAACGTTGATTCACTACCCTGTCCCGGTCCATCAGCAACCGGCTTATGCGGAAAGGTGGTCCGGAAGGATCCCGTTGCCGCGAACCGAGGAAGCGGCGAAACAGATCCTGAGCCTGCCCATGTATCCGGAGTTGACGACGGACCAGGTTCGAACCGTCGCCCGGGAAATCGTCGCCTGGTGCAGGAGCTGAAAACCCTCGATGCTCCACTTCTGCACGTACTTCGACCGAAACTACCTGGCACAGGGGCTTACCCTCTATCGGTCCTTGATGGAACATGCCGGTCCATTCACGCTATGGGTGCTCTGCTTCGATGATCCCGCCCGGGATGTCCTTTCGAGATTGAATCTGGCCAACCTGCGGCCCGTTTCCCTTCAGGAATTCGAGAAGGGCGATGAGGCGTTGCAAAATGCCAAAAGGAACCGAAGCCGGGTGGAGTATTATTTTACGTGCACCCCGTCCTGGCTCCTCTATCTGTTGGGCCGCCACCCGGAAATCGGGCGGATCACCTATCTCGACGCCGACCTGATGTTCTATTCCACGCCGTCACCCGTGTTCGAGGAGCTTGGAGACCGGTCCATCCTGATCGTCGGCCACCGGTTCCCGGAAAAGTTACGCCACCTGGAGGCGGCGTTCGGGATCTACAATGTCGGTCTCCTGACTTTCGGGAATGATTTGCGGGGAAAGAGTTGCCTCCAATGGTGGCGCGACCGTTGCCTGGAATGGTGTGGTGACCGTCCCGAGAATGGACGTTTCGCCGATCAGAAATACCTGGACGACTGGCCCGGCCGATTCGATGGGGTCGTTGTGCTCCAGCATAAGGGCGCAGGGCTTGCCCCCTGGAACCACATGAATTACATGGTGCGGATCCAGAACGGAGAAATCGCCGTGGACGGCAATCCGCTGATCTTTTACCACTTCCAGGGCGTTCGAATCATCAACCGGCGATTTTTCGACCCGGGGGCATATCGATACGGTCCCATGCCGTTGGCATTGCGTCGCCGGCTTTATTCATCCTACGTTCGATCCCTGTTCGACACGGTGCAATGGGTGCACAACCGGTTACCCTCTACGGACCTCATCACTCCCCGGCTGTACACTAGGGACTATCGGTTGAGAACTTTTTTCCTGCGGCTTCTTCAAGGGCAGATCATGCTTGTCCCCAAGTAATGGCAACATCTACCACGGGGGAAACGTGCCGGAGATGCTGAAACGCGAGGGGGGTTTGCGGCTTAAAGGGATCGCGAAGAGCAGCCGTCCCGGAAATCCGCTCGTTTCCATCATCACCGTCGTATATAACGGCGGGCAGCATCTCGAGGGGACGATCCGAAGCGTCATCGGCCAATCGTATGAACCCGTCGAGTACATCGTCGTCGACGGGGGATCGACAGACGGGACCCTCGATCTCCTCGCGAAATACGATGACCGGATCGATTACTGGATCAGCGAACCCGACAAGGGGATCTCCGATGCCATGAACAAGGGGATCCTTCTCTCGAACGGCGAACTGATCGCCCACCTCCACGCGGATGACTTTTTCCCGGATCCTTCCGTCCTGTCTTCCGTCTGTTCGGAATATCTCCGCCACCCGGGCGCCCTCTGGATGACAGGCGGGATCCATCTTGTGGACCCGGAAGGGAAAATCCTGCAAGAGATCAAGGTGCGGAAATATTCCTACGGGAAATTGGTCCGTGGAAATATCCTTCTCCATCCCGCAACGTTCGTAACCCGGAAGGCCTTTGAGACCATCGGGATGTTCGATGTCGAGTACCGGTATGCCATGGACTATGACCTTTGGCTCCGCCTGGGCGCCATCGCCGATCCGGTCCCGCTGGAACTGCAGGTAGCATGCTTCAGGGTTCACGCAGGGTCTCGCTCCATCGTCCGATCGGACATGGCCTACGATGAATCGTGGCGGATCAGGAAAAAACATCTCCAGGGGCATCCCGTAAAAATTTCCTGCCACTATCTCTATTACACGTTCTGCAAGCGCTTCGTTCGCGCGTACTACAAGAATTTATTATCCGGCGGCAACCCATCTTGAAACCTCGAGACGGGCGATCCTCTTCCTTCCTCCCACGTGCCGGCTTCCCCCTTGTCTCCGTAGTCGTTGCCACCTATAACCGGCCGGAAACGCTCCCCGATTGTTTACGAAGCATCCTCAACCAGACCTGTTCCGACACGGAGATCATCGTCGTGAACGATGCGGGGATCGACGTGAAAGGAATGATCGACTCCCTGAACCACAAAGGGAACATCCTTTACACGGCACATCCCAAAAACAGGGGGATTGCCGCGGCGAGGAACACCGGTATCGGTATGGCCAGAGGCAAGTACATCGCGTACCTCGACGATGATGACATTTACTATCCCGAGCATATTGAAACCCTGGTGGGTACCCTGGAAAGCGGCGATTACAAAGTGGCGTACACCGATGCCATCAGGGGTCGCCAAAGAACCCTCAACGGTCGACACGTGGGTACCCGGCGAGACGTCCCCTACTCCTCCGAGTTTGACTACGACCGGATCCTGGTTCAGAATTTCATCCCCACCTTGTGCATCCTGCACGAAAAGTCGTGCCTGGAGGACACGGGGCGTTTCGATGAATCGCTCCCCGTCCTGGAGGATTGGGACTTGTGGATCCGGCTGTCCCGGAAATACCCCTTCCGGCATGTCCGAAAAATCACCTGTGAATTCGCCTGGAAGGTGGCCGGGGGCACATTGACCAGCACCAAACGCGCGATGTTCTGGCAAACCGTAGAGGTTATTTACGCGAAACATCGTGACCTTGCGAAGGAAAAACCGCGAGTCCGAAAAGCGCAGAGAAACTATCTCCGGGGAGTGAAATTTCTTGCCCGCATGTCGAGGCTTCTCGGGGAGCGGTCCCCCTTTTTTCAATTACTGCAAAACACCCTGACCACCGCCTATAACTGGCGAAACCGTTTTCGGTGACCCCTCCCGGCCGTGGGAGCTTATCGATTCCCGCGCATGGATTCCAGTCGATTCACCATTTCCGCCAACCTGGGGTCATCGGTGAATTCGCGGGCCAAGGTGAAATATTTCAGGGCGTTTGCGAAATCCTTCCTATCCACAAAGATATTCCCGACCGTGATGTAAACGTAAACTTTGTTCACGCCGAGATAAGTGGAATGGAGCAACTCGCTGATGATCTGTTGGGATATGATGTTTTTTGAAATCCTGTACGTGTCGATGATCCGTTTGTTCTCCGGAAGATTCCTGACATAGACGACCGCGAGGCCGTCCGCGAAGACGAGTTCCCACTTCGGACTCTCCGTCAGATATTTGATCAACGGCAAGATCGTCCCCGAGGAATCCACCGCCTTGGTTACGATGTAGGTGATATTGTATTTGTCGAACAGGTTCTCAAAATCCCCCACGACGCCCGTGATCATCTGGTGGTCCCTGAACGTCGTTCCGGCCCGCCCGTCGATGAAGGTCAGTTTTTGCGGGGACACCTGCCATTCCACGAATCCCCCCAGGTCGAAGAAGTTGAACATGTTCCCCTTGATGTCGAGATTCCGCAGGAACTCTCCCGACTTGAGGGAGAACTTGTGTTCCGTGAGGCCGATGCCGTTTTCCACGAAGTCCGCCGTTCCCGCGCGGATATGGTAGGACCCATAGCCGATGGATCCCAGGAAGACCAGCCAGGCCAGGACGATCGGAAGGCGGAAATAGCTCATGTCGGCATCGGAAGAAGACGGCAACGGCCTGTCTTTCACCTCTGTGGTCGTCGCTCCCTTTTTCCCCTGCTTCTTCTTCGTGTTTTCCTTTTCCCTTGCGGCTTTCTCCTTGGCCTTGATGGTGGCTTCCTCCCTCTTGTCCATGTACTCCCGGATTCGCCGTAGGATCCCCTCGAAGGATTGGGCCACCAGGGGGATGGTGAAGATCGACATGAACGCCATGCCGCGGGCCACCATCAACGGCAGCCTCATCCCGTAAATGGCAAGGATGATGTCGTGGATCCTGATCCTGAAGCAGACCAGGCCGGCCGCGCCGAAGGCGATCGTCAACGCCAGGAGGTACTTGTAGTACGGATAAAAAGCGGAGTTCACGATGGAGGTCATCTCCGAGATGCCGGTCATCTGATCGGGGTTCGCCATGAGCCGCAGGGGGGTAAGCACGCTTTCCAGCCCGTGCTTGCTCAGGAAGGTGGCGAGAAAAGAGAGAACGAAAATCCCCAGCGGGATGAACAGATTGTTTTTCAGGGAGATCTTGTCGAACTTGTCCCTGTAGATCACCACGAGGCTTTGGGTCCCGAATGCTCCCAAGGTCCCGAGCCCGGCCAGCGTCGACGGGTGAATATTGGCCCAAAGAAGGAAAACGAACGGAAACGTGTAGATGATCTTCCGGTTCCCCTTGTAGTAAAAAAGCGAGCATGCGTACATCAGGAACGAGGTGAAGAAGTAGGCGATGATCTCCGGTCTCGGTTGCAGGCGGATCCGGAACGGCATCGCGAAGAGCAGCATGGTGAACAGGACGATGTAGGGGTTGATGTCCCTTGCCCGCAGCGACTTGTAGATGAAAAGGAAAGAAAGCGTGGCCATCAGCCAGACAAAGACGGAGACGCCGTTCGACCCGACGAAGCGGTAGACCGTGTAAAGGATGGCCTGGAACCCCAGCTCCTCGTAGCTCATGGGCTGGCCGAGAACGGGGTAGATCAGGAATTCCTTGTCGGGGACCTTGCCGGTTTCGACGAAATGCTTGCCGACGGAGAGGTGGATGCCGTAATCGCTGGTGAAGATCTTGTTGAAGAAAAGCAGCGAGATGGCGAGAAAGCACAGGGCGGTGAGCGCTGCTTGCAGGCGCTTGTTCTTCGCGAACTTGTCGAGGTTCTCCGGTACAGCGACTGCCATCGCTTATTGCTCCCCGGTCTTCCAGGTTTTCAGCGCACCGCGAACGGATTCTTGTGCAGCACGGTCGTCGCTTTCAGGCTCGGGCAGCGCGTGCAATCCCAGCAGCGCACGCACTCTGGGTTGGTCGGGTTGTCATCCGGCCGGATGTCCACCGGGCAGATTTTCCGGCATTTGCCGCACCGGGTGCAGGTGTCCGGGTTCCATGCCAGTTGGAGAAAGCTGGACCCGTTGAAAAAGGAAAAGATCGCCCCGAGCGGGCAGGCGGCCCTGCAGAAGATACGCTTGACAGGCACCGAGCCCGCGACGAAAAAGAGAAGGATCGATAGCTTCACCCAGAAGAGGGAGCCGATCATCGCCCGGACGCCCAGGTTCAGCGTCACCCAGGGGAGTCCCGCGCTGAGCGTACCCGCCGGGCACAGCTTGGAAAACCAGTGCTCGTGAGTCAGATAAGGAACGAGGAACACCAGCAGGGCCAGGGCCGCATAGCGCAGATACCGGGCCCAGCCCGGAAGCGATGCTTTCCAGGTCTTCAGCTTGTAAAGGAGGTCCTGGAGGAACCCGAACGGGCAGAGGGTCCCGCACGTCATCCTCCCCACCGACGCTCCGACGGTCGCCAGAAGACCCACTCCGTAGTACGGGATGACTCCCGTCGCGGCGAAGTGCTGCATCGTCCCGATGGGACAGGAGAACAATGCGGAGGGACAGGCGTAACAGTTGAACAGCGGCGTGCAGACGCCCTTCAGCCTCCCCTGGTACAGGGAGGCGGTCCAGAACCCCTGAAGATAGGCGTTGGGGAGGAGAGTCCCCGCCGTCTGGAAGATCCGGCGTGGAAGGATCGTCACGGGGTCACCCGATCCCGATGCAGGACAGGCAAATAAGGGCACCGTTGACCAGGGTCTTCAGCACTTCCCCCCGGGACAACCCGTAGACGAGTACCGTCAGGGAAGCCAGGGCCGTCAGAAGAAATGCGACCTTTCTCACGCTTGGGAACCTGGATCGCCGATTGCGGTCTACCCTTCTACGAACCGCCGTAGGAATGCAGCCCGGAGAGCACGAGGTTGACGCCCAGGTAGCACATGATGGTCGCCAGGAAGCCCACGATCGAAAGAATCGCGGCCCGCTTGCCGTGCCAGCCCCTGGTGATCCTGGCGTGCAGGAACGTGGCGTACACGAGCCACACGATCAGCGACCAGGTCTCCTTGGGATCCCAGGACCAGTAGGTCCCCCACGCGTAGTTCGCCCAAGCGGCCCCGGTGATGATCCCTGCGGTCAGGAACGGGAATCCCCAGATGATCGACTTGTACACCAGGTCGTCGAGGATCTTGGTGGAGGGAAAGAGCCCGATCACTCCGCCTTCCGTTTTCGCCTCCTCCTGACGGGCCTTGAGGAGGTACATCACGGCGACACCGGCGGATACGGCGAACGCCGCGTACCCGACGAAGCAGGTGATCACGTGGGCGTGGAGCCAGTAGGACTGGAG